>JBFEXY010000380.1:0-1540 GCA_041562415.1 Woeseiaceae bacterium | reverse complement strand
GGGCCGGTTGACTACCAGGAGCAGCTCCAGGGCTGGGTGCTCGATGAACTCTGGCCTCGATTGCCGCTCGGCGAGGACGCGCTTGAAAGAACGCATGACGTCCTCGCCAGTTGTGCCTACCCGGGTGATACGATCGCGATACTGACGCTGGCGCGCGTCGGGCGCCGCGGTGGCGATTCTGCGACACTGGCCATGGTCGCCGCCGGGCACGAGGATGCCAGCCTCCTGCATCTTGCCAAGTCGAAATTCTATTTCGACCAGATCCCTGACTTGTCGCCTATGGAACGGCCGGTCATTCAGAAGCTCGGCATGCAGTCGCTCGGGCTCGCGGCGCGAGCCTGTCCCGACTATCCGGACATTGAATTACTGCGGCTCCTTCATACCCAGGAACTGACCGTGGCGAACGGAGCCGACTTCACCGCGCGGCACCCCAACTCGGCGCAGCTCTACCTCTTGCTGGCTGAGCTGCATGCTGAACAGGGGCTGGACAGGGGGATGCGTGCGCTCACGCGCGAGGCGCTGTTGCTCGATCCACTTGGCGCCGACACGAAATGCCGCGCACGGAGACTGCTGGAATCGGCGGACAGCGAAGCAAGCGACTGCGATTGACGGACAGTACGTTCCAGGTCATGGAATCGCCACTCCGCAGCCAAAACCGAATTGAGGCCATTCTTCGTGGTCGCCCCGCCACGTTGAAAAGTGCGGCCATTGTCGTATCCTGCGCTGATGTGCCCGGTGGTCGATCAGCAAGCAGAGAGTACCTTTGACGGCGGTTGCGCGTGCGGGGGCGTGCGCTACCGGATGCAGTCACCGCCGCTGTTCGTGCATTGTTGTCATTGCCGCTGGTGCCAGCGGGAGACGGGCGCATCGTATGCTCTCAATGCCCTGGTAGAGGCAGACCGCGTGAACCTCCTCGAAGGCCAGCCGGAGAAGGTGCCGACGCCTTCAAACAGCGGCAAAGGACAGGATATCTGGCGCTGCCCGACGTGCCACGTTGCCCTGTGGAGCAACTATGCCGGCTTCGGCAGCAAGGTGAACTTCATCCGGGTCGGAACCCTCGATGAGGCTGAGCGGATAACTCCCGACATACACATTTACACGTCATCGAAGCAGCCCTGGGTGGTCATCCCGGAAGGGCACGCCGCGGTCGGAGGGTATTACGATCTGAAAAAGTACTGGCCCGAGAGCAGTCGCACGAGACTGAAGCAACTCTACCGATAGACCGATAATTCCAGCGATTGCGACACACTGCAAATCTTGATGATTGGTACGAGATCGACAATAACGACGCTAATAGCGATGTCAGGATTGGGTGTTGCTGCGTGCGCGACACTCGACGTTGACGACTATTGCCGGTATTCCGAGACCCGGTCGATGAGGGAAGCCGATCCGGAGGCCCTCACGCTAGTGCTTGGCGTCCAGCCCGCGCGCAAGATGAAAACGCCGTTCGTCGTTTTTCGCAGCCGGTCCGAGAATAACCCGGGCGCATCCCTCACACTTACGGCAACCGCTGCACCCGTTCCAATGCCGGAAAATCTCG
>JBFEXY010000379.1:0-1590 GCA_041562415.1 Woeseiaceae bacterium | reverse complement strand
GTGGCCTGGACGCGCCGGATGTCATCGCGCTACTCGGCGAGCATCTGCAGGGCATGGCGAGTCACTCGCCACCCGAAAGCATCCATGCGCTCGACGTCGAAGGACTCAAAGCCGCAGATATCACGTTCTGGACGTTACGGGACGGCAACGGGCTCCTCGGCTGTATCGCACTGAAGCAACTCGACGATAAACACGGCGAAATCAAGTCCATGCGAACCGCGAAACGTCATCTGCGGAAGGGGGTGGGCGCAGCATTGCTCATACACGTTATCGACGAGGCGAAACGGCGCTCATACGATTGGCTGAACCTCGAAACAGGTTCGGGACCCGGCTTTGAAGCCGCTCATGCCCTCTACCGAAAATTCGGATTTGTCGAATGCGGGCCGTTCGCGGATTACCGTGAGGACCCGTTCAGTCGATTTATGACGTTGGAATTGAGGTAACCGCGTGGAACGGTGCACCTCAGGCGTGCCGAGCCATGTCCTCGAACCAGCTGAATGCCTCGTCGAAAGACTCGACGTAGGACAGGACGCCTCTGCCACGATTAACTTCGACCGTGTGCAACAACTCTGCCTGGGCCATGGCGGTCGGGTCTTCCGGCATAAGCACCGCCGTATTGTTCCAGACTGAGAATCCGACATCCTTGAACTCTTCGCCGAGATCGTAAGTCGAGAAAGCGGAGCCGTTGTCAATGGAGAGCAACCGCCGGATGTCGACGATGAAATTCGAGTATCCGGTCTGTTTGGCGATCTCAACAGTGCGGCGGCGCATCTCCCGGACGTCTGCGGACGTCAGGTGGCCATCAATTACTATGGCAACCGCTTTCTGCTCATCCAGAACCGAAAACTCGATACTCATTGGTTTCCTTGGACGCAGGCTTACCCGGACTGTTTGACGGCGATTCTGTAAAGAATAATACCGACCGCCGCAAGGAAGATCAGCCCCAGCCAGCCATCGAAATGCAGCGAATCCGGCAGCGCGAGAACGTCTGCAGACCCGACGGCGACGATCGGAATAGCAATAAAGATACCCATCAGTGCCTCGCCCGTGATCAGGCCTGCGGAGAACAGCGTACCTTTCTGGTGGATGCGCTCGCGGTCGCCTTCGCTGTCTCCCGGCGGGAATTTGCGCTCGACGAGATGGGCGACGAAGCCCCCCGCGAATATCGGTACGCTGAGCTCGAGCGGCAGATAGATCCCGACCGCACAGGCCAGCACCGGTACGTGCCAGGCAGCGCCGATCTTCTTAAGGTACTGGTCGAGGGCGATGATGATCACGCCGACTGCTGCGCCGATACCGATCATCGTCCATGGCAGCTCGCCGCCGAAGATTCCTTTCGCGACGGAGGCCATCAGGTTCGCCTGCGGTGCGAGCAGCGGGTTCGGGTGGGTTTCCGTCGGTACGCCGATACCATAAGCCTGCGCGAGCAGGCTCAGCACTGGCGCCATAATGAATGCGCTCGAAACACCACCGACCGCGAGCATGAGCTGCTGTTTCCAGGGTGTCGCACCGAGGATATAGCCGCACTTCAAATCCTGCAGGTTGTCGCCGCCGATGCAGGCCGCGCAGCACACGACGGCACCGATCATG
>JBFEXY010000378.1:0-1606 GCA_041562415.1 Woeseiaceae bacterium | reverse complement strand
TCCGATTGTTCGGTCTTTGTCGGCAGCCCGGTGGACGGACCGCCGCGCTGCCAGTTTACGATCAGTAATGGCAGTTCGGCGCTCACCGCGAGGCCCATGGCCTCTGTCTTCAGCGCGATGCCGGGCCCCGAACTCGAGGTTACCCCGATCATGCCGCCGTAAGAGGCCCCTATTGCTGCACAGATTGCCGCGATCTCGTCTTCCGCCTGGAAGGTGCCTACACCCAGCTCCTGCAAGCGTGTCAGCCGATGCAGCAGCGGCGACGAAGGCGTTATGGGATAGGAGCAGAACAGCACGGGACGGTCTGCGAGCTCGCCGGATGCCGCGATACCGAGCGCGAGTGCCTCCGCGCCCGTGACGCTGCGGTACTCGCCCGGCGTCATCCGTGCCGTCTCCACGCTGAGCTGGGGCAGCGACGCAGAAAGTTCCGCCGTTTCGCCGAATGCATGCCCGGCATGCAGCGCCGCAATGTTCGCATCGCGCATCGTCGGCTTGCCGGCAAGCCGTCTCCGGATCCAGGTTTCGATCGGCTCGAGCTGGCGGCCGAACATCCATAGCAGCAGGCCGAGCGTCCAGAAATTCTTGCAACGACCGCCTTCTGACTTGCTCAGTCCGAAAGACCTTACCGCTTCCAGGTTCAGGTGACCGATATCCGCCGTTACCACCTGGAACTGGTCGAGCGTGTTGCCATCACGCGGGTCGTCGTCATAACCCGCCTTCGTGAGGTTGCGTGGCGTGAAGCTGTCGTTGTTCAGCACGATCAGCGCGCCCGGCTGCAGCATCGGCAGGCTGACCTTTAGCGCGGCAGGATTGAACGCAACCAGTACATCGGGGGCATCGCCCGCCGTCGTGATGGGTTCGCCGCCGAGATTGATCTGGTAAGCGGACACGCCGAAGGTCGTGCCTGCCGGTGCCCTGATCTCCGCCGGGTAATCGGGAAAGGTTGCGAAGTCCCTGCCGGAGAGTGCCGTCGAGACCGCAAACTGCGAACCCATGAGCTGAATCCCATCGCCGGAATCGCCGGCGAGACGCACAACAATCGATTTTAAGTTACTGTTTTTATTCACAAAAAGAGAGGTTTATCAGCAAGTGGTTCTGCGGAGCGGGCCGCGTGACGCGCAGTGTAGCGTATTCGCGCGCGCCAGCGTGATGGGGCGCCGTGCGGCTTGATATGATGCGTCCTTTCGCATAGCTTACGCGCTCCAAAACCGATAAACCTGCCTGGAAATTGCACCAATGACGTTCGTTGTCACCGAAGCCTGCATCAAATGCAAACTGACCGACTG
The DNA here is from genome assembly GCA_041562415.1 of Woeseiaceae bacterium. Lineage (GTDB taxonomy): Bacteria > Pseudomonadota > Gammaproteobacteria > Steroidobacterales > Woeseiaceae > UBA1847. Next base: position 320 of record JBFEXY010000378.1, on the reverse strand, counting down.
TGTCGAGGTTTGTCCCGTGGACTGCTTCCACGAGGGACCGAATTTCCTGGTCATTGATCCGGACGAATGCATCGACTGCACGCTGTGCGAGCCGGAGTGCCCGGTAGAGGCGATTTACTCGGAAGACGAACTGCCGGCGGGCCAGGAGCAGTTCCTGGAGCTGAACGCCGAGCTGTCGAGAGAGTGGCCCGTCATCACCGAGATGAAGGATCCGCCTGAAGACGCCGACGACTGGCGCGACGTCAAGGACAAGCTCAAGTACCTCGAACGATAGGCTGAAAATTTGTAGCGACCTGCGCGGATACTTCCTCGAATAAGTA
>JBFEXY010000377.1:0-1612 GCA_041562415.1 Woeseiaceae bacterium | reverse complement strand
TCGCAGCCTTCATCGCGGCGCGAACGGCCTCTTCGCTGGAAACGTCGGTCTGCACGAATTTCGCGCGCTCACCGAGCGCTGTTGCGCTGGCTTCACCCTGCTCGGTGTTGACGTCGAGCAGTACGACATAGCCTCCCGCATCGACGACACGTTTTGCAGTCGCATAGCCAAGCCCGGAGGCGCCGCCGGAAACGACGGCCCTGGCAGTCGATAGATCCATGTTTGCTCCTAGTCGATCTCGAGGGCAACCGCGGTAGCCTCGCCACCGCCGATGCACTGCGTTGCGATACCGCGCTTCAGGTTACGCGCCCGCATCGCATGCAGCAACGTGGTCGTAATGCGTGCACCGGTCGCCCCGATCGGATGACCCAGCGCACAGGCACCGCCATTGACGTTTACCTTGGCGTGATCGATGCCGACGTCTGTCATAGCCGCCATCGTGACGCACGCAAACGCCTCGTTGATCTCGTAAATGTCGACATTGTCGGGATTCCAGCCCAGATTCTCCTGCAGCGACTGCAGCGCATGGACCGGCGCGGTCGTAAACCAGGCCGGCTCGTGTGCGAATGCCGAATGCCCGACGATGCGCGCCAGCGGCTCGAGACCGCGTTTCTCTGCTTCGGATGCACGCATGATGACGAGTGCCGCGGCACCATCCGATATCGACGACGAACTGGCTGCGGTTACCGTGCCGTCCTTGGCGAACGCCGGCCTCAGGTTCGGGATCTTTTCGACACTGACGGTCCCCGGTACCTCGTCCACGCTCACGGTGTGCTCGCCTTTACGTGTCTTGACGGTTACGGGCGTGATTTCGGCATCGAACGAGCCGTCACCGGCGGCGCGAACGGCGCGCGTAACCGACTCGATCGCAAATGCATCCTGGTCTTCGCGCGAGAAACCGTATTTCTGAGACGTCGCCTCGGCATAGTGGCCCATCATGTGACCTTCATAGATATCCTGCAGACCGTCGTAGAACATGTGGTCGAGAATCTCCTGGTGGCCCATCCGGTAGCCCTTGCGAGCCTTGGGCATCAGGTACGGCGCGTTAGTCATCGATTCGAGGCCGCCGGCAACAACGATGGCGGCGCTACCCGCTGCGATGAGGTCATGGCCGAGCACGAGCGCTTCCATGCCGGAACCGCACATCTTGTTGACCGTCGCACAGGGCACGCCTTTCGGCAGGCCCGCCCCCAGCGCTGCCTGGCGGGCAGGTGCCTGGCCGAGCCCGGCAGGGAGAACGCAGCCCATCAGCACGCGGCCCACGTCGGCCGGATCCACGCCCGAATCCGCAACCGCCGAGGCGACGGCTGCTGCACCCAGCTCCGTTGCGCTTACGTCAGACAGGGCACCCTGAAAGGCGCCGATTGGTGTACGCCGTGCGGCGACGATGACGACAGGATCCGTACTCATTGGTTTTCTCCGGGCTCTTTATTTCTGGTGGCTCCCTACTTTGGTGCAATTTTTGGTGCAGCGCAACAATAATCGTGCCAAATTAGTCTAAAGTCGCAAGCAGATCCGGCTCATCCAGCGCTGAGAGTATTTGCTGGCGCGCTGTTTCCGCGAGTACGTGATGATCGCCGTAAGAGGGGTCGGCGGGCAAGATCGGCGGCAG
>JBFEXY010000376.1:0-1645 GCA_041562415.1 Woeseiaceae bacterium | reverse complement strand
GTCAGCGTGGGATTGGGTGCCGCACTGCTGGTAAACACGCTGCCATCCGATACGAACAGGTTGGGCACGTCGTGCAGTCGGCCCCAGCGATTGGTCACTCCGTCCTCGGGTCGTTCGCTCATTCTGGCGACGCCCATGTTGTGGCAGCCGCCGCCCGCGTCCGCACGGGAGAGGACCCGCCTGGCGCCCAGTGACTCGTAGATACTCTCGCACTGGCGTACACCGTGCTGCTTCATCGCCGTGGAGTTCGCGTGCTCCCGGTAATGCAGTACTGGCACGGGCAGGCCGTAGGCATCGCGTTCGGTGTCGTGGAAAGTGATGCGATTGTCTGCCTCGGGAGGGTCCTCGCCGGTAATCCAGCAGCCCGCAATGTTGCTGTAATCGTCGAGAAAGCCGGCCGTTTCCCGACCCCAGCCACCCACGAACGCGGCGATATTGTAAGGCTGATCTGCCACTGTCTCGATAACGTAACCGCCGGCAAAGCCGCGAGAATCGTCATGACGCTGTTCATCGAGGATCAGGCCCGACTGCCGCGTGCCGCGGTGGAAGTTCACCGGGCCGGGCATGACGGCCAGGGTGAGGTTCATCACGTGCCGCATGTAGTTTCGGCCAAGCTGCCCTGAGCTGTTGCCGAGTCCGTCCGGGAACAGGTTCGACTGTGAGTTGTGCAGCAGTCGCGTGGTTTCCACCACGTTGCCCGCAACGCATATCGCACGAGCCCTTTGCTCATGCATCACGCCGTCGGCATCCGCATAAATGACACTGCGTGCCTTGCCGTCGGCGTCGTGCGTGACCTTGACCGCCATGGCTCCGGTGCGCAATTCGAAGTGACCCGTTGCCTCGGCTTTCGGAACCTCCGTGTACAACGTTGACCATTTGGCACCGACCGCACAGCCGGACCAGCAGAAACCAATCTGCTGGCATGCCGGACGTCCGTCCCGCGCCACCGAGTTGATCGCCGTTCGTGTGCTCGTGATTTCCCGGTAGCCGATGCGTTTGGCGCCGGCCTTCATCACCTTGTAATTGCTGGTTTCGAACGAGGGCGGTGTGCCATGGGTGCCGCTCACTCCCATCTTGGCTTCGGCCTTGTCGTAGTAGGGCAGAATCTCGTCCAGGGTTAATGGCCAGTCGATCAGGTTGGTGCCATCGAGGGCCCCGTAGGTGGATCTGGCACGGAATTCGAAATCCCGAAACCGTGGCGTCACCCCCGACCAGCGCATCGTCGTGCCGCCAACCGTCTTGCAGAGCCAGACAGGCGCGCCGAGGCGCTTGTCATGCCAGGTCATCTTCTGATGCATGACAGCGGCGTCGTTGACCACATCTGCCAGGGTCAGCCGGTTGCCGGCCTCGAGGCAAACAACGTCGACGCCTCGCTGGGCGAGTTCGTTCGACACCGTGCCACCACCGGCGCCGGAACCGATTACGACAACGACAGAATCATCGTTTAATGAGTAGGTCCTGGCCATTATTTGTCCTCTGGCAGCCAGTCGATGTCACCTGCACCCCGATGCAGGTAACCGCCGAAGCCTTTGGATGGGCCCGGATAACCGACGTGTTTCCAGAACGCCGCGCCGTTGTAGATCCCGACGCGCACCTGGTTTTGTATCGCCAAGAAGTAAGGTTCTGCCTCGATACTGCGCATGGC
>JBFEXY010000375.1:0-1653 GCA_041562415.1 Woeseiaceae bacterium | reverse complement strand
GCTGCGTTTGGCGCGGGCGCCGAGGCTTCATTCAATTCTCCGCGGAGCTTTGCGGTTTCGGCAGGCGCGGTCTGTATCGCGTCGGCGAACGCCGCTGCTGCGGCCTGGGCGGCCTTCGTGTTCTGCAGCTGGGCCTGGGCATCACGCAGCTGGTCGAGGACCTTCGTACGCGTTTCCTCATCCAGTCCTTCCCGGGCCTCGACGGCAGCGATCGCCGCTTCGATCTGCTGGACCGAGATTGCCTCGTCGCTCGAGACCGAAGGAATTGGCGAAGCGCCCCAGGCGCTGCCAGCGACAAATAGCGCGGCTAGAAGAGCGGTCAGCCGGCGAAACAGCCCGGATGAACTATGAATTCGCGCAGAAGGTATTTTTGTCACGGGGATTCCATGAATGCGTCGTCCAGCCGGCATTATAGGCAAAACGCCTGCCGGTCCCCATGCGTTCGCTGTTTCCCGCACGGATCGGTATGCTCGAACGCCAATCTGCTCTTTACCCGCAGCTCTGTGCGATGAGGACAAAAAGTGAACAAGATCAGCATTGCAAACCTTGGTGAACTCGAAGACCGCAAGCCCACCCATGCGCTCGTCGCCGAAGTCGACCTCGTGATCGTGCGCTTCGACGACAACGTTTCCGTGTTGTATGGGCGATGTGCGCACCGGGGCGCGCTGATGGCCGACGGCTTCGTCGACGGCGACAACCTGATCTGCGGCGTGCACTACTGGGACTACCGTCTTGACACTGGCATTAGCGAGTACAACGACTCGGAGACGCTGCACAAGTTCAGCTCCTGGGTAGATGATGGCAAGGTGCTCGTCGATGAAGATGAAATAAGGGCATGGGCGCTCGAACACCCGCAACCCTACAAGCGTGATTCATACCAGGGCGCCTACCAGGACCCCACCGGTACCGCGGACGAGCCGCACGTCAAATTCATCCGCAAGCTTGCGTCGGACGGTCTGAGCAAGACCGGCCACCATGGACCCTCTGCGGCAATGGGCGTGTCCCGCAACAAGCTGCCGAAGTGGGACGACATCCAGTTCGTCGTCGCGCAACTGCACAAGCTGCCCCTGCTCGACGATGAACCTGTCGGCACCGACGTCACCATCGGCGCCAACGCAAAAAAACCCCTGAAGCTGGACATACCGCTATTCGTATCGGATATGAGTTTCGGCGCTCTCTCCGAAGAGGCGAAGGTCGCGCTCGCCAAAGGTGCCGAGCATGCCGGTACAGGAATCTGTTCGGGCGAGGGCGGCATGCTGCCCGATGAGCAGGAAGCGAACTCGCGGTACTTCTACGAGCTCGCGTCGGCACGTTTCGGCTTCTCCTGGGACAAGGTGAGTAAGACCCAGGCGTTTCATTTCAAGGGCGGGCAGGGGGCCAAGACCGGCACGGGCGGGCATCTGCCCGGCAACAAGGTCAAAGGGAAGATTGCAGAGGTACGGGGCCTCGAGGAAGGTCAGGCCGCGATTTCCCCGTCCCGGTTTCCCGACTGGACATCGCTCGGCCAGTATGCGGACTTCGCGGCCGAGGTTCGCGAGCGCACAGGGGGCATCCCGGTGGGTTTCAAGCTGTCGGCGCAGCATATAGAGAAGGACATTGACGCGGCGCTCGAAATCGGTGTCGACTACATCATCCTCGACGGCCGCGGCGGAG
>JBFEXY010000374.1:0-1783 GCA_041562415.1 Woeseiaceae bacterium | reverse complement strand
TGCAAAGACAAGCGCAGATTTTGCTCCTGGCCGCTGAGCGAACCTGTCAGCAGGTAATCCGCGGCGAGTGCCTGCGCCTTTTCCACGATGGAGAGGCCATAGATCGATGCGCTGTTCGAACTTCCATATTCGATCACGCGTATTTCAGGTCGTGACGCCAGCAGCAGACGGAAGCGCTTGCCGAGGTGGTCGGCGAGGTCCTTGGTTTCAACACGCGTATCCGCTGCCTCGATCGACAAGACCGCTACAGTCGGGCGCGTGAACGATACGGACCATTGGCGCCAGACAAAGAGCGCCGCGGCCAGGACTACGGCGACGATGACGACAACGCGGCGCTCCGTCACCTGGTTGTAGTAATCCTGCAGTCGCATCGCTGCAAGTGTACTTCCATAAACGCTGGGCGTGAGGGCTTTTCGAGTAAACTAGCCTGATGAACAACAAGCGATTCGCATTCGCGCTGCACGGTGGTGCCGGCGCCCGCACTGGGCGCGACTATTCCATCGCCGAGTATCACATGCGCGAACTGACCGAGAACGCGCGCGACCGGCTCGCTTCTGGTGCCCGCGCTCTCGATGTCGTCGAGTACGCGGTCGCACAGTTGGAAACGTCCGGCCTGTATGTCGCGGGCCGTGGCTCGGCCCCGAATTCAGCCGGCTACGTCGAACTCGATGCCTCTATCATGGACGGCCCCGTCAGCGCCGCGGGCGCCGTATCCTGCATCCGCGACGTCGTGAACCCGGTCTCGGTGGCGCGCCGCGTCATGGAGGCGACGCCGCACGTGATGCTCTCCGGGGCCGGCGCGCTCGCCTTCGCACGCGCCCAGGGGTTCGACGAGGTCGGAGAGCCGAACAAGTACTACACCCTTCCTATTGGCGTAAACGAAGACGAGATTGCCGACAAATCGCACGGCACCGTCGGCGCGGTCGCACTGGACAGCAACGGTGAACTGGCGGCCGCGACCTCGACCGGAGGCACATTCGGAAAGCTCGAGGGCCGTGTCGGCGATACACCGATCATCGGTGCCGGCACCTGGGCCGACAGCGACGTGGCAGTCTCCTGCACCGGTACCGGTGAGTACTTTATCCGCACCGGCGGGGCGCTTGCCGTGGCTTACAAGGTCAAAGCCGGCGCATCGTTAAGCCAGGCCATCGATGAAGTGCTGGCCGACGTCAGCCACCTCGGCGGCGACGGCGGCATCATTGCGCTCGACGCAACGGGTCGGATCGAGATGATCTACAATTCCCAGGGTATGAAGCGCGCCTCCGTCGACAACAGCAACGCCGTATTCGTGGCGACTTTCGATTGACGCAGGTACGATTGGGGGATGAGTACGAGCGCCGAAATGCTGCAGCCACTGCCGGGAGTAATCGAGCCGCGCTGGTGGACGGGCTCGCCGGCATTGCCGCCGGAGTCGTTCACGATCGACTGCTCTGCTTATGCGATGGATGCCGCCGATCTCGAGAAGGACAGCGCGCTGGCACAGCGCATGAACAGGATGTTCGACGAGGTCGGGCTCGTGTACCTCGTCAACACCCGGCTCACGGACCTGTCGTCCATGCGCGAGTTCGCAAAGCTCGTGATCGAACACGAGATGCGTTACAGGGGTGGCGCCAACCCGCGCGACAACCTGGCCAAGAGCGTATACGAGGTGGGCGCACCGCTGCAGGCCTGGCTGCACTACCACCACGAGATGGCCTACATCTCGCACAGCACGAAGATGCTCGGGTTCCTGTGCAACAAGGCGCTGCCGGACCGGGGTTATACCTTCGTGTCCGACAACCTG
>JBFEXY010000373.1:0-1806 GCA_041562415.1 Woeseiaceae bacterium | reverse complement strand
TGTCGAAGAAGCTCGCGACGTTCGTGGACTGGGGAATCTCGACGGCCGGTGCTCCGGTAGCCCTGGGCGGGTTCCTCGTCGCAGTGCTCGTGCTGTCGCCCGAGGCACTGGCTGCGTTCAGCGCCGCGCGCGACAACAGGCTGCAGCGGACCGTCAATATCTCGCTCGGCTCGGCGCTGGCGACGATCGGGCTCACGATTCCAGCGGTGCTGATAGTGGGATTCGTGACCGGCCGGCGCGTGGAGCTGGGCCTGGATCCTGTCGAGCAGGTGATGCTCCTGCTGACGCTCGTGCTGGCGATCGTCAACTTTGGAGGACGGCGAACCAACGTGCTCCAGGGCCTGGTGCATGTCATTGTCTTCGTCACATATCTCGTGCTGATCTTCGATTGATTGCCGCCTGGCCGAACGGGAACCGTCTTGCTGTGCGACAGATCAGCAACCAGAGATTTATACTTGCCGGTGCTCGCAGACACCCTGAATGCGGGCAGATAACTACGAGGTGCGAGCTGATGTCTCCGAAACACGGTTTTCTTACGTTCGGTCTTGCGGTAATTGCAGTAACACTGGCTGCCTGCGGCGTGGAGCAGGGTGCGCCGCCCGAGGACGCAGTGGCAGCCGCCGAGGGCCCGGGCTGCAGTCTCGAATCGCTGCGTGAGCTTCCGGACGTCAGGATTACCGCGGTCACCGAGGAAGCTGCGCCCGTGCCCCACTGCAAAGTGGCGGGCGTGATCGGCACCGAGACCCATTTCGAGCTGCTGCTGCCGGAGATCTGGAACGGCAAGTTCGCGATGGGCGGCGGCGGCGGATTCGGCGGGGTCGTGCAAAACACCTCGCTCATGTTGGGATCCCTGCAAAAAGGCTATGCAACGGTCGGCACCGACACCGGCCATGCGGCGCATCCGGCCAATGGAAGCTGGGCCTACAACAACCTGGAGCGCCTCGTCAGCTTCGGCCACCAGGCCGTGCACCGCACCGCGGTAACGGCGAAAGCATTGATCACCGATTATTACGCCAGGGACATCAGCCGCAGCTACTTCACCGGATGCTCGCGCGGCGGCGGTCAGGGTTTTATGGAGGCGCAGCGATATCCGGAAGATTTCGACGGCATCGTTGCCGGCTCGCCCGCCTACAACTGGACGATGGTTGGCGCGGCGGCCACCCAGATCAGCGCGGCAATGTACCCCGATCCTTCCAACCTGCAGGAAGCCGTGGTGGGCCCGGAGGAGCAGCGTTTGATCGAGTCGTCGTATCTTGCGATGTGCGATGCGATGGATGGCATCGAAGACGGCATTCTCAATGATCCCCGAGAGTGCGAATTCGATGTCGCGACATTGCTGTGCGAAGGGGAAAAGAACGACAGCTGTATCAGCGAGGAGCAGCTCGCGGCGGTCAAAGTCGTTTACGACGGACCCAAGGATTCCCAGGGACGTTCCTTGTACTACGGATTTCCGTTCGGTGGTGAAGGCGCCGAAGGGGGCTGGTCCCGCTGGCTGACCGGTGGGCTGAAGTACGATGACGACGCCGACGATTTCCAGGCCGGAGTGGACATGGGGCCGTTTGAATCGCCTGTGACTCCGAGTGCCTATTTTGCGTTCGGCAAGGACATCATGCGGTATTTCATCTACAACGATCCGGAGTGGAGTTACGTGGGCTACGACTACGACAGACTGGAAAAAGATGCGGCCCGCGCTGCCGAGACGCTCAATGCCACCGATCCGGACCTGTCGGCGTTTCGCGAGCGCGGCGGCAAAATGCTGATTTACAACGGCTGGTCGGACAATGCGCAGACATCGCTCGCGTTCGC
>JBFEXY010000372.1:0-1823 GCA_041562415.1 Woeseiaceae bacterium | reverse complement strand
GCTGTGGGGCCGATCACTTATTGACGCGGCCCGCGAGATACACCGGACGCGCAGCCGACTGGCTATTGCCATGCGCATGCAGCGCCTTGTAGGCCGGCGGATGTCTTTCTGCCGAATAGTACTCAGATGATGCGTCGCAATGCGCACGGATAACCCTCGACCTCGACCGCCTTGCTCGATGATCGGGGAATTTCTGCTGAAATATTCGCGACTTCCACCTGACTTCGTGACGCGTGTTGAAGTACTAAATCTACAGCTGCGACGGGATTTGCAATCAAGGTACGGGAAGAGGATAAAGGGCGATTGCACTGTGGTGAACTTGCCGGTGCCGCCTACCGCCGCCGTTCGGCGCCGACAGATCGTAGAGGAGCGAAACTATGAGCAGCGTACAACCAATTAGCGAACCTAATTACGGTTTGAAGCAGAAATACGGGAATTACATCGGAGGCCAGTGGATTGCGCCGGCGGATGGCGAGTATTTCGAAAACATATCACCGGTCAACGGCAAACCGATGACCATGGTACCGCGGTCGCAAGCCGCGGATATCGAGCTCGCGCTCGACGCCGCGCATGAGGCCGCGCCCGCGTGGGGCAAGACCTCGGTTACCGAACGCAGTTCGATTCTGTTGAAAATTGCGGACCGCATGGAAGAAAACCTCGAGATGTTGGCGACCGTGGAAACCTGGGACAACGGCAAGAGCATTCGCGAGACGATGGCGGCCGATTTGCCGCTGGCTATCGATCACTTCCGCTATTTCGCGGGCGTCATCCGGGCTGAGGCCGGTGAGGTAAGCAATCTCGACGCCAATACTGTGTCGATGGAGGTTCACGAGCCACTGGGAGTCGTGGGCCAGATCATTCCCTGGAACTTCCCGATATTGATGGCGACATGGAAGCTGGCACCCGCATTGGCCGCCGGCAACTGCGTGGTCCTGAAGCCGGCTGAACAGACCCCGGCATCCATTCTCGTGCTCGCAGAACTCATCGAAGACCTTTTGCCACCGGGCGTCCTCAATATCGTCAACGGGTTCGGGCCGGAAGCCGGCAAACCCCTTGCCAGCTCGCCACGCATTGGCAAGATCGCTTTCACGGGTGAAACCACAACGGGGCGACTGATCATGCAGTATGCCTCCGAGAATATTATTCCTGTCACCCTCGAACTTGGTGGTAAATCGCCGAACATCTTTTTTGAAAGTGTTGCAGCGAAGAACGACGAGTTTCTCAACAAGGCTGTTGAGGGCTTCGTAATGTTCGCTTTGAACCAGGGCGAGGTTTGCACGTGCCCGTCGAGGGCCCTCATCCAGGAGTCCATCTACGACCAGTTCATGGATATGGCGCTCGATCGCGTTGCCGCCATCAAGATGGGCAGCCCCCTCGACACCTCGACGATGATGGGTGCGCAGGCGTCGAACGATCAGTTTGAGAAGATCTGTAATTACCTGGACATCGGCCGCGCGGAAGGTGCCGAGGTACTGGCCGGCGGTAAACCGGCACGTGTCGACGAATTCCCGGACGGCTACTACATCGAGCCGACCGTATTTCTCGGCAATAACAAGATGCGGGTCTTCCAGGAAGAAATATTTGGTCCGGTGGTCAGCGTCACGACCTTCAAGGACGAAGACGAAGCCATGGATATCGCCAATGACACGCTTTATGGCCTGGGTTCGGGCGTCTGGTCACGAGATGTTCACCAGGTTCACGAATTCGCTGGTGGCATACAGGCCGGCCGAGTCTGGGTGAATTGCTACCACCTGTATCCGGCGCATGCGTCATTCGGTGGCTACAAGCAGTCAGGCATCGGCCGTGAAACTCACAAGATGATG
>JBFEXY010000371.1:0-1834 GCA_041562415.1 Woeseiaceae bacterium | reverse complement strand
TGTGCCTGCGGGACGTCGAAAGCCTGGTCGAGATGGCCCGGGGCCAGCGCGAGCCGCTGACCGGCGAATTGCATCTCGGCGTGATACCGACGATCGCGCCGTTCCTGCTTCCCGCCGCCCTGCCCAGGCTGCGGCGAAACTATCCGAAGCTGGAGCTTTACCTGCACGAGGACCAGTCGCAGCGCATCTACGAGCGGCTGATGGATGGCGAACTCGACCTGCTGTTACTCGCCTTGCCCTACGAGATGCGCGGCGTTGACGTCTTGCCACTTTTCAGGGATCGATTCGCCCTCGCCTATCGGCAAGGCACGAAACGCGTCGACCCGGACAACTACCGCTTCAACCGGCTCGATACTGACAGCATCCTGTTGCTCGAAGACGGCCATTGCCTCCGAGACCATGCCCTCGCGGCGTGCAAGATCCGCAATACGCAGAAGATCCGCCGAATCGGCGCCAGCAGCGTGCTGACACTGGTCGAAATGGTCGACGCCGATCTCGGCGTTACGTTCCTTCCGGAGCTGGCGCGCGACTCCCTCATCCTGAAAAACACGCGGGTTCGCATGAAACCGCTTGAAGAAAACAGCTACCGAACCATCGGCCTTGCCTGGCGCAAGGGCACGGACCGGGAGGAGGAGTTCACGATGCTCGGTGAATTCTTTACGGAGCAGCACGCCTCATAGGCAGGCAGTCACGCGACGACTCCGAATAGCCGTCCGACCTGAGCCGTCAGGGCCATCGCCAGCGCCCCCCAGAATGTGACCCGCGCCGCGCCGATGAGGATCGGCGCGCCCCCAGCGCGGGCAGCGAGCCCGCCAAGAAAGGCCAGGAAGAACAGTGAGGAAACGGCAACGGCCCAGATCTGGTTGGCGCCGGTCACGAACCAGGCGACGATCAGCGGCAGCGCGGCGCCGATCGTGAAGGTTGCCGCCGACGACCATGCCGCCTGCGCTGGCCGGGCGTTGACCTTGTGCGAGATGCCGATCTCGTCCCTGGCGTGTGCAGCCAGCGCATCGTGCTCCATGAGCTGATGCGCTACCTCGTCCGCCAACGCAGGCTCGAGACCGCGATTGACATAGATGTTTGCCAGCTCATCTTTTTCCAGGTCGTAGTTTTGCTCCAGAGCGCGCTTCTCGAGTTCGAGGTCCGCACGTTCGGTGTCGGCCTGGGAGCTGACCGAGACGTATTCGCCCGCCGCCATCGACATGGCACCCGCGACCAGGCCGGCGGCGCCGGCGAGAATAATATTCTCCTGCGTCGTATTTGCCGCCGCGACACCGATTATGAGACTGGACGTAGACACGATTCCGTCGTTCGCGCCCAGTACGGCCGCCCGCAGCCAGCCGACCCGGTGAACCCTGTGGTGTTCTTCGTGACTCATTGAATGCCTCGCGAGGTTTGCCTATGGAACGTATCGAGAGCAATTCGCTTCCCGCGGCTTGCTGCTATAGTTTCGCACGAGATACGACCTCAAGGTGCCCCGAAATATGATCAACGGCAATCGAAACACATCCACCCTCCTGGCGACAGTTCTGGCCGTATTCCTGAGTGCCTGCACCGGCGCGCCGGAAGGCGTGGAAGTGGTTTCCGGATTCGATCTGAACCGCTATCTCGGTACCTGGTACGAGATCGCGCGGCTCGACCACAGCTTCGAGCGTGGTCTCTCCAGCATCACGGCCACCTACAGCCTTCGCGATGACGGTGGCGTCAGGGTCATCAACCGCGGCTACAACGCTGAAGAAGGGGAATGGGACGAGGCCGAAGGTAAGGCATACTTCGTTGGAGACGAAGACGTGGGTCAGCTAAAGGTATCGTTCTTCGGGCCGTTCTATGGCGG
>JBFEXY010000370.1:0-1835 GCA_041562415.1 Woeseiaceae bacterium | reverse complement strand
GGTGCCCCCTCACGGTTGCTTTCCCTGGATCAGGGCTTCGGGATTACGCTCGAGATAGTCGAAGAACTCACGCAGTGCGGCCGCGGCCCCTTCCACCTCTTTGAGCGTCGACTGCAGCTGGTATATCTGTTCGGAATCGCCCCTGAGCTGCAGCCGGGCCGCATTGAGCGTGGACTCAGCCGCGAGGAGCGTCTCACCCAGCCGCTCCAGCACCGGCTGCAGGTCCGCCGCAACATCCTCTATCTCCGAATCGGCGTTCCTGAACAGCTCGGTCGCCTCGGATGCGGCGTTACTGACTTCGTCCAGGGCTCGCCTCAGGGACGCACCCAGGTTCTGCACGTCTTCATCGTTCACGAATTCGCTCACGCCGGCGAGGGAGTCATGCAGATCCGGCGAATTTGTCAGCGCCGCAATGCCGTTGAGCGCGTTGGTAACGCCTTCGGCGAGCGCATCCACGTCCACGTTGTCGCGGATATTCGCCAGCCATCGTTGCATCCGTGCAAGCAGTTCCTGGATGTCCGAACGGATTGTCGGTATCTCCGGATAGTCCGACTCGATGCCGGTCAACCCGATCGGTGTATCCGGCCGCAGATCGAGGCGCACCAGTAATTGCCCGGTCACGAAGCTTTCGATCTCCAGCTGCGCACGCAGTCCCGCCTGCTGTATCAGTTCGTCGTGTGGAATCACGTCGCGGAGGTCTTCTGCTATCGGCACACCGTCACGAACCGGGATGTAGGTATCCGGCAATATCTCGAGCGTCACGCGAGTCAGTGTCTCGTACTTGGTCTCATCGATCAGCAGCGCGATTTCCGAGACGTAGCCAACGCGTACGCCGTTCAGTATGACGTTTGAGCCGACTCGCAATCCCTTGGTCTGTTCCTCGAAATACGCGACGTAGTTGAGTCGTTTCTTGAACAGCTCGCCCCCTCCGAAAAGCGCAACCCCGAGGGCCAGCAACGACACGGCACCGACGACAAAAGCGCCGATTACGGCAGGACTGGATTTCTTGCTCATGCGGCACTCGCCTCCGGTACACCGCGCCTGAGAAACGCACGCACGATGCCGTTCGGATGAGAATCGCGCAGCTCGCTCGGATCACCCGTGGCCAGCTGCGTCTTCGCATCTGCGTCGAGAAAAACCGAGTTGTTGCCGATCGCGAAGATACTGGCCAGTTCATGGGTAACGACCACAACCGTCGTGCCGAGACTGTCGCGCAGCTCCAGTATCAGGTCGTCGAGCAGTCGTGCACTGATCGGATCGAGCCCTGCCGAGGGCTCGTCGAAAAACAGTATTTCGGGGTCGAGCGCCATGGCCCTGGCCAGACCGGCGCGCTTCTTCATACCACCGGAAATTTCGTTCGGATAGTAATCCTCGAAACCGGACAGTCCGACCAGCATCAGCTTATAGGCCACAACGTCGCGAATTTCTGCCTCGTCGAGCGACGTGTACTGCTTGAGAGCGAGTGCGACGTTTTCGGCCAGCGTCATCGAACTCCAGAGCGCACCTGACTGGAACAAGGTGCCGAACCTGCGCTTCATCGCTTCGCGCTCGTCCTCCCCCGAGGTCCAGAACGGTTTGTCTTCGTAAAGGATGTCGCCCGTCGCCGGCTCCTTCAGGCCGATCATGACCTTGAGCAACGTACTCTTGCCGCAACCCGAACCGCCCATGATGATGAACACATCGCCGCGATTGACGGTGAAATTCAGATCGCGCTGCACGACAAAATCGCCGTAGGCGATCGTGATGTTCTGCGCGACGATGTGTCTTTCATCGGCCTGCATTCAGATCCCCAGGTTGATATAGATCACGGTCAGTAGCGACGCGCTCACAACGAT
>JBFEXY010000369.1:0-1875 GCA_041562415.1 Woeseiaceae bacterium | reverse complement strand
CCTGTTCGGGCTGTTTGCCGGCCGCATCCTCGGGTCGGGTGTCGCGTGGTTCGCCATCGTCACGACCGGCGCCCTGGGGAACCTCCTCAATACGCTGGTGCTTGCGCCCGATCATCGCTCCATCGGTGCGTCGACGGCCGTGTTTGCCGCTCTCGGCATCGTTGCAGGATACGTGTGGCGGGCCAAGCTGATGTCACAAGAGCGCTGGGTGTATCGCAACGGTCCAATCGTTGGGGCACTCGCACTGCTCATGTACACCGGAACCGGTGACGAAAACACGGACATCGGTGCACACCTGTTCGGTTTCCTGTGCGGGTTCGGCGGAGGCATCCTGCTTACGCTCACCAGGGACCGGATACTCGAGGACCGCTGGCAATGGCTCGGGGGCGCCGCCGCCGTCGCACTCATCTTCGCCGGCTGGAGTATCGCGCTGCTTGCCTGAGCCGGAAGCCAATCAGGTAAAATCCGAGCCCGCAGCCAGCCGTCAGTTTGGGACCGACATTAATGAAACACGTACTGCTCTTGCTTTTGACGGTACTCGTCGCGGCCGCCGTGGCCGCGTGGATTCGGTACGGTGGTGGTAATCCGTATCCGGATTTGACGACCGCGCCGATCCTGCATCAGGACGAACTGGAGGAGGTGCTGTCGTACCGGCTGCCGATCGGAAATGTTGCGGTCAGCGAAACAGGCCGCGTATTTTTCACGGTGCATCCCGAAGCACGACCGAAAGGCAACAAGCTGCTCGAGTTCATCGACGGCGCGGCAGTGCCGTATCCGGATCTTCGCCAGCAGGCGGAGTTGTTCGACACCGTGCTTGGTGTCGCCATCGACAGGCAAGGCAAGCTATGGACTATCGACCACGGCAACCATGGAACGCGCTCCGCACGCCTGCTCGCATTCGATCTCGACAGCGGCGAGGTAGTTCACGATCATCGCCTGCCGGCAGAGATCGCGCCGGCGGGATCGTTCCTGCAGGACCTTCAGATCAGCGGGGATGGCCGTACTATCATCATTGCCGACGCGAGTTTCTGGCGCAAACGGCCTGCGATTATCGTGTACGACGTCGAAACCGCGACGGCAAGGCGCGTGCTCGAATCGCACCGGTCGGTCTCCGCGGAGAAGTTCATCATTGCGCATGAGGGCAACGAGATGCGCTTTTTCGGCGGACTCGTCGCGCTGCGCGGCGGCATAGACGGTATCGCCCTCGGCCCCGAATGGCTGTATTACGGTGCGCTGAGCGGCTCGTTGCTACACCGAGTGCGGCTGCGCGATCTGCGCAACAACGAATTACCGCCGGCGCAACTTGCAAGGCGGGTGGAAGAATACAGCGCCAAGCCACTGTCCGATGGTCTCAGCACCGATATCGAGGGCAATGTTTACGTCACCGATGTCGAACACAATGCCCTGTTCGTGATTGGCGAAGAGCGTAAGCCCCGGACGCTGCTGCGTTCAGCACGAATCCGCTGGCCGGATGCCTTGTCGTTCGGGCCCGATGGCTGGCTCTACATAGCGGACAGTGCGCTGCAAGAGGTTGTTCTACAGCCGCAGGAAAACATCGAGGCAAACAGTCCCTACAGGATATTCCGCTTCCGGCCGGGCGTCGCAGGCGTCCCCGGCCAGTAGCGTGCAGATACTGCTCCTGTACGTAACGGTCGTCCTCATCTGGGGATCGACGTGGGCAGCCATACCGTACCAACTCGGCACGGTCGCCGAGGAGGTATCGGTAGGCTACCGATTCGGCCTGGCGGCATTGGCGCTGTATGCGTACGCATTTGCAACTCGCCGCTCGCTGCGACTTCCGGCCGGCGTATATCCAATTGTGTTCCTGCAGGGAGCGCTGCTTTTCTGCATCAACTACTTCTTTGTCTACTACGG
>JBFEXY010000368.1:0-1889 GCA_041562415.1 Woeseiaceae bacterium | reverse complement strand
CACTTCCTCGGCGACGTTCTGCGGGCAAGGGGCGTAATGCGAGAACTCCATCGAGAACTGTCCGCGACCGGATGTCAGCGTACGCAAGTGGCCGATATAGCCGAACATTTCCGCCAGCGGCGCGTCTGCCTTGACGCGAACGCCCGTCGCGCCGGCATCCTGCGACTTGATCATGCCACGGCGACGGTTGAGATCGCCGATGACGTCGCCGACATTGTCTTCGGGTGAGAAGACATCGACCTTCATGATCGGCTCCAGCAGTTGCGGGCCCGCCTTCGGCACCGATTGCCGATACGCGGCCTTGGTCGCAATCTCGAACGCGAGAGCCGATGAGTCCACGGCGTGGAACGCACCGTCGAGCAGCGTGAACTTGACGTCGAGCAGGGGATAGCCCGCGAGCGTGCCTTCGGCCATGCTGACCTGGAACGCCTTCTCGATTGCGCCCCAGTACTCGCGCGGCACGTTGCCGCCCGTGACGAGGGACTCGAACACGTAGCCTTCGTTTGTCTCGGCGGGCTCGATGCGGTAATCGATCTTGCCGTACTGGCCTGAGCCACCCGACTGTTTCTTGTGCGTGTAGCTGTCTTCGATCGTCTGGGTGATGGTCTCGCGGTACGCCACCTGCGGTTTACCCATCTCGACGTCCACCTTGTGCGTACGTCGCAGGATGTCCACCTTGATGTCGAGATGCAGTTCGCCCATGCCCTTGATCAGGGTCTCGCCGGAGTCTTCGTCCGTCGCGACCTGGAACGAGGGGTCTTCCTGCACCATCTTGTTGAGAGCAACGCCCATCTTCTCGTTACCCGCTTTGTCCTTTGGCTTGATAGCGACCGAGATAACCGGATCCGGGAACACCATCGGTTCGAGAGTGGCAGGATTGTTCGGGTCTGCCAGCGTGTGGCCCGTGCGGGTGTTCTTCATCCCCAGCAGCGCGACGATATCGCCGGCCTGGGCGCTCTCGAGTTCCTCGCGGGAGTTCGCATGCATCTCTACGATACGGCCGATGCGTTCGGTCTTGCCCGTGAACGTATTCAGGACGTTGTCGCCCTTCTTGAGCTTGCCGGAATAGATGCGCGTGAACGTCAGCGCGCCGTAACGGTCGTCCATGATCTTGAAGGCGAGCGCGCGCAGGGGTTTCTCCGGATCAACGATCGCATGGCCGCCGGTCTCATGCCCCTCGAGGTCGATCTCGGGCTGCGGCTTTACTTCCGTCGGGTTCGGCAGATAATCAACCACTGCATTAAGAACATTCTGTATCCCTTTGTTTTTAAACGCAGAACCACAGAAGGTCGGGAAGAACTCCAGGTTGACGGTGCCCTTCCTGATGCAGCGCTTCAGGTCTTCGACAGACGGCTCGTTGCCCTCGAGGTACTGTTCGAGCAAGTCATCATCCTGTTCCACCACCGTCTCGATCAGCTTCTCGCGCCATTCCTCGACGGCGTCCTGCATGTCCTCGGGCACGTCGGTGATCTCGTAGTCCTCGGGATCGTCCCGGCCACCCCACACCCAGGCCTTGCGCTCGAGCAGGTCGACCACGCCCGTGAAGTTGTCCTCGACGCCGATCGGCAAGGTCATCACCAGCGGGTTAGCCGCCAGCACGTCCTTGATCTGCTTCACGACGCGGTAGAAGTCCGCGCCGACACGGTCGAGCTTGTTGACGAAAATGATGCGTGCCACTTCCGAATCGTTGGCGTACCGCCAGTTGGTCTCGGACTGCGGCTCAACGCCACCCGAACCACAGAAGACGCCCACACCGCCGTCCAGCACTTTCAGCGATCGATAGACCTCGATCGTGAAGTCCACGTGTCCCGGGGTGTCGATGATGTTCAGGCGGTGCTTGTTCCATTCGCAGCTGGTCGCGGCCGACTGGATCGTAATACCGCGCTCCT
>JBFEXY010000367.1:0-1902 GCA_041562415.1 Woeseiaceae bacterium | reverse complement strand
GCGTCGCCAGCATGCAGTTCCTCGTCCTCGATCTCGACCGTTCCGCGGACGACGTGCACGAATCCGCGCCGGCGGCCCTCAAAGCTGTAGTCGATCGATTTGCCTGCATCCAGTACCGTCGAGCACAGGTTGACGTCCTGGTGGATGGTCAATGAGCCGTCGCGCCCGTCACGGGAACCAACGAGGCGCCAACGGTTCCGCTTGTCCTCGACAGGGAAGAGCTTTTGTTCGTAGCCGGGCTCGAGCCCGTTCCGCTCCGGCAGGATCCAGATCTGCAGCAGGTGCGCTTTGTCCGTCTGCGATGCGTTGAATTCGCTGTGCAGCACGCCGGTGCCTGCAGTCATGCGCTGCAATTCCCCGGGCCGGATCACGGAGCCGTTACCCATGCTGTCCTTGTGCTCCAGGGCACCTTCGACCATGTAGGTAACGATCTCCATGTCCCGGTGGGGGTGGGTACCGAAACCCTTGCCCGGTTCAATCCAGTCTTCGTTGATCACACGCAACTTGCCGAAACCCATCATCGAGGGATTGTGGTAGTCGGCGAACGAAAACGTGTGCTTGCTTTTGAGCCAGCCGTGATCGGCTGCGCCGCGTGAATCTGAACGAATGACATCGAGCATCGATCTCTCCGGGAAAGGGTTGATGAATTATGCGTCGGCGCTGCGCAGCCGTGCGACGACGGGCGCCCGCAGGGCGAACTTGCCGGGGCCGAGCAGGGCCTGCACGGTAGCCGCGACCGCGAGAAACGCGGGATATTCCCAGCCACCGTTGGCGTTGCTGAAAACCCAGCCAGAGCCGAAGTGCACGTACACGGCGCCGAGCAGCACAGGCAGCAACGCGATGGAAACTGCGGGCACGGCAATGCCGGCCAG
The DNA here is from genome assembly GCA_041562415.1 of Woeseiaceae bacterium. Classification (GTDB taxonomy): domain Bacteria; phylum Pseudomonadota; class Gammaproteobacteria; order Steroidobacterales; family Woeseiaceae; genus UBA1847. Next base: position 1,030 of record JBFEXY010000367.1, on the reverse strand, counting down.
CAGCAGCACGCCGCCGCCGATCTCCGCGAACGTCACGACGTACGCCATCCAGCCCGGGAAGCCGACCTGCTCGAAAAAGCCCACGGTGCCCGGCAACGTGAATACCATCACCTTGAGCAGCCCGTGTGCAACGAACATGGTGCCGAGGGCGAGCCGCAGCAACAGCGCTGCAATGTCTATGTTCTGGTTCATTTTCTGTCTCCTTGCCTTGCGTAGTTGTCAGGCCACCCGGCTCTGAAGCCGCGGGGCCGTGTGGATGAGTTCGGCGATACGGACGCGTGCCGCATCGATGGATTCTTCCGCCTTGCTGTTGAGCTGTTCCGCCGCAATTACTTCGACATCCGTGATGCCGATGAAGGCCAGCGCATGTCGCAGGTACGGTGTCGCGAAATCAACGGCACTGTCGACGGGAACGCCACCCGAAGCGATGATGACGTAAGCTTTCTTGCCCTCGAGCAGTCCCTTCGGGCCGTTCTCCGTGTAGCGGAACGTGAGCCGCGCACGCGCGACCATGTCGATCCAGGCCTTCAGCGCGGCCGGCACGCCGAAGTTGTAGATCGGTGCGCCGATCACCAGTACGTCGGCTGCCTTGAGCTCACCCACCAGCGCATCGGATTCTGCGAGCGTCGCTCGCTGCTCGGCGCTGCGCTCTTCCGGCGCGGTAAAGTTTGCGGTGATCCAGGCCTCGTCGACGAAGGGCAGCCCCTTGTTCAGGTCGCGCCGGGTCAGCTCGATGTTGCCGTGGCGCTCCTCGAGCGCACCGATCAGATCGGTGCTCAGCATGCGGCTGACGGAGCCTTCGCTCCTGCCGCTTGCGGCGACCTCGAGTATTTTCAGCGGCGTGTTCGGTCTCGTGTCTTGCATCCTGCGTCTCCAGTGTTCTTGCCCGAAGCGGGCTGTCTGCGTTGAGAAGCAGTCTGACTATTGACCTTGAGAAGATAAACCGTACTATCGAGATAAGATTGTTCTTTTAAAAGCAACAATATGCGCCGATTCAAGGATCTCGAAGCCTTCATCGCCGTGGTCGAGG
>JBFEXY010000366.1:0-1904 GCA_041562415.1 Woeseiaceae bacterium | reverse complement strand
GTTGCAAGCAGAAACAGGAACCGTTTCCGGTAACCCCCGGCATCGGCGATGGTTCCGAATACCGGGGCGATGATGCAGACCACGGCGCTCGATGCGGCCGTAATCCACGCCAGCCTCGCGGTTACCGCTGCGCCGGAGTCACCTGCGCTCCAATAGCTGCCGAGGAACAGCGGAAACAAGACCGCCAGAACCGACAGCGCAAACGCCGAATTCGCCCAATCGTAGAACGCCCACGCAAGTACTTTCTTATTGAAGAGTGGTGGTTGCGTCAATGCGTGTCGCTGCCGCTATCGTCAGTGCTCGCGCGTCTTGCGAAACACGATGTCGGGCCAGCGCTCCTCGGTGAGGCTCAGATTTACCCTTGTCGGAGCAATGTAGACGAGACTCTCGCCGTGATCCAGCGCGAGATTGTCCTCGGCTTTGCGTTTGAAGTCCGCAAGCATTTTCGGATCTTCGCATTCGACCCAGCGCGCGGTGGCTACGTTGACGTTTTCGAACTGGCACTCGACCTTGTATTCGTCGCGCAACCGGTGTGCCACGACGTCGAACTGCAGCGGCCCGACCGCGCCGAGTATGAGGTCATTGTTACGGAACGGGCGGAAAAGCTGCGTTGCGCCCTCCTCGCACAGTTGCGCCAGCCCCTTTTGCAGCGCCTTCAGCCGCAGCGGATCCTTCAGCACCGCGCGGCGAAAAATCTCGGGAGCGAAATTCGGGATACCGGTGAAACGCAGGGACTCGCCCTCGGAAAAACTGTCGCCAATGTTGATCGTGCCGTGGTTGTGCAGCCCGATGATGTCCCCGGCGTAGGCGGTTTCGGCATGCTGGCGGTCCGCGGCCATGAACGTGATCGCGTCAGGGATCTTAATCTCCTTGCCCGACCGGACATGAAGCGCCTTAAGGCCCTTGCGGTATTCCCCGGAACAAATGCGCATGAAAGCGATGCGATCGCGGTGCCCCGGATCCATGTTGGCCTGGATCTTGAACACGAATCCGGTCAGCTTATCTTCATCAGGCTCAACGACGCGCTGCTCGGTCTCGCGCGGCAGTGGCGAAGGCGCATACGTCACGAACTCGTCCAGCAGCTCCTTGACGCCGAAATTCGACAGCGCAGAGCCAAAAAATACCGGCGTCTGCCGGGCAGCGAGGTACTCCCTGACGTCGAACTCGGGGCACGCACCCCGGACCAGTTCGACCTCGTCGCGAAATGCCTGCAGGTCACCGCCGAGCACGTCTGCCGCCTCGCTGGAATCGAGACCATCCACGATGCTGCGTTCGGACGCACGTTCCCGCTTGCCACCCTGGTACAGGTAGATCCGATCCTGCTGCAGGTGATAGACGCCCTTCAGGGAACGCCCCATTCCGATCGGCCAGGTGATCGGCGCGCAGTGAATGCCGAGTACCGATTCGATTTCATCGAGCAGCTCGACCGGCTCGCGACCGTCGCGATCGAGCTTGTTGATGAAGGTCATGATCGGTGTGTCGCGCAGCCGGCACACGTCCATCAGCTTTATCGTGCGCTGCTCGACGCCTTTCGCACAGTCGATGACCATAAGAGCCGAGTCGACCGCAGTCAGCGTCCGATAGGTGTCCTCGGAAAAGTCCTCGTGTCCGGGCGTATCCAGGAGATTCACGACGTAGTCATTGTAAGGAAACTGCATCACGGAGGATGTAACCGAGATGCCACGCTGCTGTTCGAGCGCCATCCAGTCCGAGGTTGCGTGGCGGCTCGCCTTGCGTCCCTTGACGGTACCAGCGAGCTGTATCGCGCCCCCGTAGAGCAACAACTTTTCGGTCAGGGTGGTTTTGCCGGCATCCGGGTGCGAGATGATCGCGAACGTCCGGCGCCGGCCGACTTCGTCAGCGATCATAGGACATCAATTTCTTTGCAAGTACTGCGGCGTCTT
>JBFEXY010000365.1:0-1939 GCA_041562415.1 Woeseiaceae bacterium | reverse complement strand
AGTTTGCGGGCCAGGCGCTGGCCGGTAATTGGCGGGTCCTCGGGGTCGTAATTCCCGTCTCGCCATTTCGGATCGGAGCGGATCATCTCACGCTGCAAGGACCGAATCCCGATCGCCCACGGCAGCGGCCGCGCCGACGAAGAAATGGAAATGAACCCGGCAACCGCGTCGGGGTGCTTCACGCACAGGGCAAGACCGCTCATGCCGCCCATCGAGCAACCGACGACGGTGTGCAGGCGCTCGATGCCGAGACCGCGTACCACCTGGTACGCAGACTCCGCGACGTCCTCCAGCGACAGCGTGGGGAACGATATTCCGTATCGTTCGCCGGTCTCCGGGTTGACAGAGGCCGGACCCGTCGAGCCAAAGCAGCTGCCCAGCGAGTTCACGCATATGATGAAGTACTTGTCCGTATCGAGCGGCAGATCCTCGCCGATCATGTTTTCCCACCAGCCCGGCGTCGGGTCCACCCCCGACGATGCCGCGTGCGCGGAAGGTGACAGGCCCGTGAATATCAGGATTGCGTTGTCTTTCGCCTCGTTGAGCTCGCCCCAGGTCTCGTAGGCCATCGTCGGCGATTCGAGATAGCCACCGCGGTGCATTTTGAACCGCCCTTCGAGGGTCATGAATTTGGTCGCTAATGTCATCGCCGTTACTTCTTCGCGTGCTTCACCAGACGCTTGCGCCGCCGCTGTTGCCGTGGCGTCAGCTTGTTGCGCCGACCCTTGTAGGGATTCTCGCTCGTCTTGAACGACAACCGCACCGGCGTGCCCCGTAGTTTAAACGCTTTGCGGAAGCGATTGATGAGGTAGCGGCGATAGGTCTCCGGTACCCGCTCCGTCTGGTTGCCGTGAATCACGATAACGGGTGGATTGCGGCCGCCCTGGTGCGCATAGCGCAAGCGGATTCGCCGCCCTCGCACCATTGGCGGCGGATGCGCCGTGACCGCGCTCTCGAGTTCCCGTGTCAGCTCCGTGGTCGACAGGTCACGCATTGCCGCTTTGTAAGCACGCTCCACGGCAGGTAAAAGGTCGCCGACCGCAGTGCCGTGCAGCGCGGAAATCGTGATGCGCTCCGCAAAGTCGAGAAATGGCAGCCGTCGGTCGAGTTCATCGCGAACATGCTTTCGCTCGGCGGCGCTCAGCCCATCCCACTTGTTAGTAACGACCACCAGCGCGCGGCCCCGTTCCAGCACGAGGCCGAGCAGGCTAACGTCTTGCTCCGTGATGCCCTCGTGGGCATCCAGCACCGCGATCACGACCTGCGCCTGCTCGATTGCCTGTAGCGCCTTGATGATGCTGAATTTCTCGATCGCCTCGTGCACGCGCGAACGGCGCCGTATGCCCGCGGTATCGATCAGGACGTATTTGCGGTCATTGCGCTCGAAGGGCACCGCGACACTGTCACGGGTTGTGCCCGGCTGGTCGAAGACGACCAGCCGATCCTCGCCGAGCAGCCGGTTGACGAGCGTCGACTTGCCGACGTTTGGACGCCCGATGACCGCGATGCGCAGTTCTTCGTCATCCGCCTCGCCCTCCTCCGTCTTTTCGGTCTCGACGTCGAACTCATCCAGGACCGCTTCAATGAGCGCACTGACGTAATCGCCGTGCGTAGCCGATACCGCATGCGGTTCACCGATGCCTAGGCTGTGAAACTCGCTCGAAGCAACTGCAGCATCCAGCCCTTCAGCCTTGTTGACAGCCAGCCACACACGCTTTGCATGCCGCCGCGCGAGGTCCGCGACATGCTCGTCCGCAGCGGTCAGGCCCTCGCGCGCATCGACCAGGACGATCGCAGCGTCAGCCTCTTCCAGGGCGCGCAGCGTCTGATTCACCATACGTTCTTCGATGCCGATTTCGCCGCCTGCGACGCCACCGGTGTCGATCACGAGGTAGGGAACCGGGCCCAGCTTGCCGAAACCGTACTTACGATCGCGCGT
>JBFEXY010000364.1:0-1941 GCA_041562415.1 Woeseiaceae bacterium | reverse complement strand
TTCCGTGCCGGCGGCTTCAACAACCTGTCCGAGGGCAGTAATTTTGCGCCCGGGTTCGACCAGGAGTCCCTGATCAGCTACGAAACGGGCCTCAAATGGTCCGCCTACGACGGCAGGCTCCGTAGCGCGATGTCGCTGTTCCTCACGGACTACACGGACCAGCAGTTCTTCCTCTTCGATCAAACGGGCACGCAGGCCAACATCAATGTACCGAAGAGCGAACTCTGGGGCGGTGAGCTCGAGGTGACGGCGCTGCCAACCGACTCGCTGCAGGTCGATTTTGCGTTCGGCTATACGAACAGCGAAATCAAGGAGTACGAGGACGTTCAGGGCGTACTCGTGCCCCCGGAGGAAATACTCGGTAGCAAGGTGCCGGGTGCGCCGGTGTGGACGCTCAACCTCGGCCTGCAACATACCGCTGCGCTGTCGAGCTCGCTCGACCTCGTCAGCCGGCTGGACTATGAGCATCGCGATAAGACCTACTGGACGCTCGATAACCTGGATACCCAGGAGGCTTATGACCTCGTTAACCTGAGTTTTTCGTTGGAACGCGAAAACTGGGCGGCGCGTTTGTTCGTCAATAATCTGTTGGACGAACAGTACATCGAGTGGTTCTTCGCTGCGCGTTTCATTGGTCTGCCGGCCGACATTGCGTGGCCGAGCGCCCCGCGGCAGGTCGGGCTGGAGTTTACCTATCGTTATTGACGCGTTGGCGTTAGCGCGAAAAATTCAACTACGGCAATTACCTACGATCAGGCCTTCGCGTGCGCTTGAGTGCACCAGGTGTTCCGCCTAGTATGGGGGTGGAGCTGATAGGAGAGGGTCATGCGACGACAACTAATAGAAGCGCTTACGTATCCCGGAATTCTCGTCAGGCAACTCATCGAAGGTGGAAACTACCCGCACAAGAGTTTCTACGAGGCCACCGGTGAGCGCTGCCATACCTGCGACGGTTCTGGCGATTGCGGCTGGGACAAATGCCTGGAGGATTTCGTCCATCGCGGCGACAAGACCGACGAAGAACTGGCCGATTCATTGCGCGAGGGCATCAAGCTGGTCGAAGCCCTGCACAGCGAACTGCGGCACGACGAGACCACGTGCACCTGCGAGACCTGCAGCTGGATTCGGAATGCGGAACACCTGACGGAAGAATTCGAGCATCATCTGCCGCACGTCGAACCGGATCTGCACCATTACGAGCACGGCGAGACGCCCGCTGAGTGAGACGGCGTCGGTCGGCTACCAGCTGATCTCGAAGCCGATGCTGCCCATGAGGCCCTGCGGCAGCTTTTGACCGTCGATCTTGACGGTATCGAGTGCGGACGCGATGTCGATGTTCACGTACTTGAAGAGCGTCGCGCCGATGCTGACGTAGCCGAGCTCGGTGCCGGCCAGGTTCTGCCGGTAGCCGATGCGGGCTGACGGAATCCACCAGCTGTCGGTGGTGAAGCCGCCGCTGACCGTCAGCCACTGGAAGCGGTCGCCCATCGGTTCGGTGACAGGGTCCACATCGTATCCGAGGTGTGCGGACCAGCGCCGATCATCCGTGAATACCGAAGCCTCCAGTTTCAGCTGGCGATCAAGCGTGTAAACGGCATCCTGCTGCAGGAATTCTATGGATTCCGGGCTCCTGTAAGACGCCAGGTTCACGTCGGGAAACCGGAACTCGGGTTCATTGATGTTGGTTACCTGCGCGCCGAGCTGGTAGTTGTCGGCGACCCAGAGCAGGCCCAGGTCAAGGCCCGCGCCTTCATCAGTGCGGAAATCCGCGTTGCGAATCGCGTCGAACAGTGCCTCGGAGTCGGTGATGTCGCCGAAACGAACGCTAACGCGCGACAGCTGTTTCAGGTAGATGTTGGCCCTGGCGCCGAAAAACAGGTTGCCGCTCTCGGCAGACATGGCCTCGCGGCTGTAGCTGAAACTGAACTCGGTGGTCTGTGT
>JBFEXY010000363.1:0-2003 GCA_041562415.1 Woeseiaceae bacterium | reverse complement strand
TGCAAGGATCCGGAAATCGGCCAGGGTCTGCGCACGACGGTTCCAATGATGGTCGCGGAGGAACTGGACGTTGAGTGGGACAAGGTGCGCATCGAACAGATGCCGCTTGGCATCGTCAAGACGGCAGAGGGATTCCGGTGGAAATACGGTGGCGGCCAGGGCGTCGGCGGCAGCACCGGGCTTACGAGTAATTGGGAATTGATGCGACAGGTCGGTGCGGACGCAAGACGCCAGCTCATACGCGCAGCCGCCGAGAGGCTGAGCGTAGAAGCTTCGGAGTGCGACACGCGGCCGGGCTATGTCGTTTGCAGTTCAGCCGATGCCGAACTCCCATACAGTGAGCTCATCATCGCGGCGGCCGCGCTGCCCGTGCCGGAGGACCCTGCACCACTCAAGGCTGCAGATGACTACCGCATCATCGGCACGCGCCGCAAGACGATCGACGCGCGCGACATAGTAACGGGCAAGGCGATGTACGGCATCGACACGGTCCAGCCGGACATGCGATATGCCGTTATTGCCCGGGCGCCCGTCCTCAACGCCAGGGTCAAGACATTCGATGACGGCAGGGCACGCAAGATCGAGGGCGTCCTCGACGTTTTTGAAATCGATGGCCCCGCGCCCGGTGAACCCTACATTATTCTCGCAAGCGGCGTAGCTGTCGTAGCTACCTCGACGTGGGCCGCGATGCAGGGCCGCGCCGCACTCGATATCGAGTGGGAGCAAAGCCCTAACGCTGCAGATAGCAGCGAACGCTTCTGGCGCGAGAACGAGCAGATGCTGAAAGGCGACGGGCAGGTCGTTCTCGACGAGGGCGATTTCGATGCAGCCATGGCAGCAGCGACCAAAACAATTACACGCCAGTACAGGGTACCGTTCGTTTCGCACGCGCCTCTGGAGCCGCAGAACTGCTATGCCTTCGTAAAATCCGACGAGTGCCACATCATCGCGCCAACGCAGATGCCGAGCGGAGCTTCGCGTGCCGCGGCAGCAGTGACCGGAATCCCCCGGGAGAATATTCGCGTCGACATGACGCGGGTCGGCGGCGGCTTCGGCCGGCGTCTGACCAACGACTACGTTGCGGAAGCGGCCATGATCTCGAAGAAAACGGGCTGGCCGATCAAGCTGCAGTGGTCGCGAGAAGACGACGTCAAAAACGACTTCTATCGCCCGGGCGGGCTGCACGAAATGCACGCTGGCATTGCCGCCGACGGCAAGGTCACAGCCTGGGCACAACGCCTCGCGAGCGGCAGCAAGTACTACCGACGCCCGGATATGCCGGATGAGAACTTGTACCAGGCGGAGCTGTATCTCGATGACTTTCCGCGGCGAATCGTCGACAACATTCGCATGGAATACTTCCACAATGCTATTGGTCTGCCACGCGGCTCCTGGCGTGCACCGGCACATACGGCGAACGCCTTCGTTATTCAGAGCTTCATCGACGAGATTGCGCATGAAACGGGACAGGACCCGCTACAGCTACGCCTGGACCTGCTCGGTGAGCCACGCGAAATCGAATATTCGGGCCACGGTGGACCGACCTTCAATCCGGGCCGGCTGGCGCGCCTGCTTCGCTTCATCGCCGAGCGCATCGGCTACGGCGAACGATTGCCGAAGGGGCGAGGCATTGGGCTTGCTGCGCATTTCACGTTCGGTGGCTACGCGGCACATGCGATGGAGGTCAGTGTCGTCGGCGGCAAGCTCACCATCGAGCGCATCGTTGCGGCCATTGACTGCGGCTTCGCGGTGCATCCCAACGGCGTCGATGCGCAGCTGCAGGGCGGCACGATCGACGGACTGAGCACGGCGCTCGGGCTGGAGATCACCGTGAAGGACGGCCGGGTTCAGCAGAGCAATTTCGACGACTACCCGCTTGCCCGGATTGCGATGGTGCCGAGCCTCTTCGAAACGCACATTCTGAATTACGACGACGTGCCGACTGGCGTCGGCGAAATCGTAATACCATCGGCGGCGCCGGCTCTTACCAACGCAATTTTCGC
>JBFEXY010000362.1:0-2062 GCA_041562415.1 Woeseiaceae bacterium | reverse complement strand
GCGACCCTGTGCGCAAGTGGACGAAAATCATACTGGCCGCCTGTGTCGTCCTGCTCGTCTACTACGTCATAGCGGACCGCATGACGCCGTATACGTCGCAGGCACGGGTCAATGCGCTCGTCGTGCCTATCGCCGCAGAAGTCTCAGGCACGGTCACCGAGGTGGCTGTTTCGAGCAACCAGTTTGTGGAGGCGGGCGAGCTGCTTTTCCAGGTCGACCGCGATCGCTACTTACTTGCGGTCGAGACGGCGGAAGCCAACCTTCAGTCCGCGCGGCAGGCAACCGGCGCATCGACGGCAAACATCGATGCTGCGCAGGCGCAGGTCGTCTCGGCGCAGGCGAATCTCCTGCGGGCAGAACAGGATGCGGTACGTTTGCGCCGCATCAAGCAAGAAGACCCCGGTGCGATTTCCGACCGTCGTGTCGAGATGGCGGAAGCGTCATACACCGCAGCGAAGGCAGCACTCAGTGCGGCCGAGGCGAATCTCGAGAGCGCCCGCCAGAACCTTGGTGAAACCGGCGAGGCAAACTACCGCATCCTCCAGGCGCAGGCCGGACTCGACCAGGCACGGCTGGATTTGCGGCGAACGTCGGTTGTCGCCCCCGACGATGGCGTTGTCACCGATGTGAGAGTCGACCGCGGCAATTTCGCACAGGCCGGCGCGCCCCTGATGACGTTCCTGGCATCGCACGATATCTGGGTACAGGCAGATTTTACCGAGAACAACCTGGGCAATATCACGGCCGGGGACGAGGTCGATATCGTATTCGACGCCTTACCCGGCAAGGTCGTCAAAGGGACCGTCCGGACAACGGGATTCGGTGTGAACGTCGACTCGGCGCCGCTCGGGAGTCTCCCGACAATTGATAACGACCGGCAGTGGCTGCGCGACGCTCAGCGCTTCTCGGTGCTCATCGACTTCGAACTCCCGAATGCAGAAGACCGCCAGGGCATCCGGGTCGGTGCGCAGGCATCGGTTGTTGTCTACGCCGGGGGAGGCTTCCTGTTCAATTCGATCGCATGGGTCAAGATGCGTGTCATCAGTATCCTTACCTACATTCACTGACGCCTGAAACATGGAGATCGCTCACGTTCGAATCCTGCGACTCGCGGCGGGCACCGGCTTGTCGATGTGGGTCTCGCAGGCGGTAGGTTGGGATCTGTCATTCATCGCTCCGGTGATGACGATGTTCATCCTCGCATTGCCCTTGCCTGCACTCACGCTGAAGCAGGGCATCATGTTCATTGCGGCCATGACGCTGTCCATGTACGCCAGCCTTTTGCTGTTGCCGTGGCTGCTCAATTACCCGGCTGCCGGCCTGCTGCTGTTGATACTCGCCCTTTACTGGAGTTTCTATTTCACGGCGAAGGGCGGTTCGCCCGTGCTCGGGGCGTTCGTGACCATGGGCATCGCCCTGAGCACCGCGGTGGGCTCGGTTAGCATTGACGCTACTCTGATGCTGATGAGCGGCCTTGTCATGAACGCCATCATCGGCATCGCATTCGTCTGGATCGCTCATGCAATCGTCCCGGACAGGATGGCAGAAAGTGCAGCTGGCCCGTCGCCGACGAAGCCGTCCGATGCTGGCGAGCCCGATCTGGCCGAGGCTCGATGGAGCGCGTTCCGCTCACTGCTGATCGTCTTCCCGATCGCATTCTGGTTCATGCTGTCGGGTGCGAGTACGTCTTACGTGCCGGTAATGATCAAAGTAGCGTCAATGGGGCAGCAGGCAACGAACGAGGGCGCACGACTCGCCGGACGTTCACTGATCGTGTCGACCATTATCGGCGGAATTGGCGCCATTATCGGCTGGAATATTTTGAGTCTTGTTCCGACACTCTCCATGTACGCGCTTATCATCGCCCTTGCAGCGCTCATTTTCGGACCGAGGATATTCCAGGGGAAAGGGATGCATGCCAATGCGGGAACATGGTCCTATGGCTACCTAACCATGATCGTCGTTCTCGCACCGGCCGTCATGGACTCGATGTCTGGCAGTAGCGCTAACGTAGCATTCTGGCAACGGCTACTGATGTTCGCACTGGCGACGCTTTACGGTG
>JBFEXY010000361.1:0-2091 GCA_041562415.1 Woeseiaceae bacterium | reverse complement strand
CCTGATGATCGACCTCGAGAGCGGTGCGATTCACGCAACGCTTACCGCGGACACGGCGGTCGACTGGCCGAAGACGCTGCAGCTGCTGTTTTCGCATCCGGCATTCGCCAACCAGGACCAGCACATAACGATGACGGCCGCAATGCCGGACAGTGACGGTAACCCGGTTTGGTCCGGTTACTTTATTGACGTGCCGGGGGGGCGCTGGTATGTCGTGCTGGCGGATGGTGAAACCTGGCGTCTCAGCGGCAACTGGTCCGGTGCCTCCGCGCTGCAACTCGAGCCCGCCGGCGCAACGGACGATGGCCAGGGCTGAAACGTGTTTTCACTGTGCGCTGCCGATCCCGGCGAATTGTGATATCCGGGTAGAAATCGGCGGCGAACAGCATCCTGTCTGCTGCCCGGGCTGTAAGGCAGTCGCCACGCTGATACGCGACACCGGCCTGGAGCGCTATTACGACTCCCGGGAGACACCGGATCCCGGCGCAGTGCGCCCCGCGGAAGATGCCGGCGAATGGCAGGTATTCGACCGCGAGGACATGCTGGCCGCTTTCGCCTCGCGAGACGGCAGCCGTGCCGAGGCCACGGTCTACGTCGGTGGCATGTACTGCGCCGCCTGCAGCTGGCTGATAGACGCAGCTCTACGAAAGCTCCCGGGCATCGCAAGCGCCGATATCAACCCGGTCACCCACCGACTGCGCGTAACGTGGGATACGTCGTCGATCGGGCTCGGCCGCATACTGGCGACACTGGCTGACCTGGGCTACAAGCCGCAACCGCTCGCGCCAGATTCGACCGAGCGGCCGGAGCGCGCCGAACAGCGCGCGGCGTTAAAACGCCTGTTGGTCGCATCACTCGGAATGATGCAGGTGATGATGTTCGCCGTCGCGCTCTACTCGGGCGAATTCCAGGGCATCGATGCCGACATGGAGCGCTTCCTGCGCCTGGTTTCGTTCCTGGTGACGACCCCCGTCGTGTTCTATTCGGCACGCCCGTTTTTCGCCGGCGCTATCCGGGGCCTGCGCGCCCGCCGTCCGGGCATGGATGTGCCAGTGTCGATCGCTATCGGCAGCGCCTATGTCGCATCGGTCTATGCGACCTATACCAACGGTGCCGCCGTCTGGTACGACTCGGTGACCATGTTCGTGTTCTTCCTGACCGTGGCACGCTATCTCGAGATGCGTGCCCGGCATCGCTCGGTCGACCGCAGTACCGCACTGGCGTCGCTCCTGCCGAACACCGCGACGCGGCTCGATGGAGATTTGCGCCAGCAGGTGCCGGTGACACAACTGGCTGCAGGAGATGTTGCGCTTATCCGCGCCGGTGAGTCGTTCCCGGCGGACGGCTCCTTGATTACCGGGCAGACGAGCGTCGACGAGTCGATGCTCACCGGCGAATCGAGGCCGCAGCCGAAATCGGCTGGAGACCCGGTGATGGCCGGAAGCGTCAACATCGACGGTGTCGTCAAGATGCGCGTGGACGTAACGGGCACCGACACGACGCTCGGGACGATTGGCCGGCTCAGCGAGAGGGCGCGCTATGCGCGCCCCGCGTTCGTGCAGCTCGCGGATCGTATTGCCAGCTATATCGTGATCGGAATCCTGGTGCTTGCCGCAGCTGTTGCGACCGGTTGGTACCTGGTCGATCCGGACAGGGCATTCGTCGTTACCCTGTCGGTGCTCGTGGTCACCTGCCCTTGCGCGCTTGCTCTCGCGACTCCGACTGCGTTCGCGGCCGCCGGCAGCCGTCTTTCCGACCTTCACCTGCTGGTCACCAACGCTAATGCTATCGAAACGCTGTCCAGGGCAACGCACGTCGTGTTCGACAAGACCGGAACGCTGACACGCGGCATGCCTGAAGTCGTACAGACGATCGTCCACGACACGAACTTCACGGAGCAGCATTGCCTGGAGGTCGCCGCGGCGCTCGAGGTTGCGTCGACACACCCGATAGCGCGTGCGTTTACGCACCACGAGTCCGCGCTCACGGCCACCAGCCCGGAAGTCATCGTTGGTTCCGGTGTAGAAGGCGTTGTCGACGGCCGGCTCTGGAAACTCGGCAGCGCATCGTTCGTCCCCGGCGTGGAAACTG
>JBFEXY010000360.1:0-2095 GCA_041562415.1 Woeseiaceae bacterium | reverse complement strand
TTCAGCACGACGAGCTGTGCGACGACGAGCAGCATCGCGACGCCGATAATGGCCACGGTTCCACCGTATAGCCAGCCGCGTGCGCGTCTGCCGGTCTCGCGATCCAGGAACGGCCGCATGAGCCGTTCAAACGTGCGGTGCAGTTTGGATTCCTCCCCTGACTCCTTGTGGATCGGTGAGTGCTGCAGCAGTCGATGGCTGAGCCAGGGTGTCAGGATCAGTGCGACAGCAAGGGAGATGAGCATCCCGGTGCTGGCGTTGATCGGGATCGGGCTCATGTACGGCCCCATCAGCCCGGTCACGAAGGCCATGGGCAACAGGGCTGCGATGACGGTAAAGGTTGCGAGGATCGTAGGACCGCCGACCTCGTCGACCGCCGGCGGGATGATCTCGCCAATCGTTCCGGGGCCGAGGCCCCGATGCCGGTGTATGTTCTCGACCACGACGATGGCATCGTCCACCAGGATGCCGATCGCGAAGATCAGGGCGAACAGCGACACACGGTTGATGGTGAATCCCCAGGCCCAGGACGCGAACAGCGTCGCGGCCAGCGTCACTATGACGGCTGCACCTACGACGATAGCCTCTCGCCAGCCGAGTGCAAACCAGGTCAGAAGGATGACCGACAGGGTTGCGAACGAGAGCTTCTGGATGAGTTTCGACGCCTTGTCGTCCGCCGTTTTCCCGTAGTTGCGGGTTATCGTGACGTTCACGCCTTCGGGAATCAGCGTAGCTTCCAGCTGCGCCAGCCGTTCGACCACGGCGTCCGCGATGTTGGTCGCGTTGGTGCCCGGCTTCTTGGCGATGGCGATCGTTACCGCGGGCGCATACGCGACGGAATCGATGCCGATCTCGCCAGCCGCAGGCCCTGTCGCAAACCACGTGTACGTGTCGGGCTGGTCCGCGTGGGCGCGCACCGTCGCAACATCATCGAGGTAGACCGGCCGTCCTTCGAACATGCCGACCACCAGCCGCGCAACGTCTTCACGGTCGCTAAGGAAGGTACCGGCCTGTACCGGGACCTCCGAATTGTCGTAAACGAGCGAGCCCGCATGGGAAACCACATTGCTCGCGGTCAGCGCCTGGCGGAGGTCGTCGAGCGTCATGCCGAAGCCGGCTACGCGTTGCGGATCCAGTTCTACGTGGACGATCTCCTGCGAGCCGCCGATGGTGTAAACATCGCGGGTACCCGGCACGCGTTTGATCTCCGCTTCCAGGGCATGCGCAACTTTCTTCAGTTCCTGCGTGGCGCGGCCGGTATCCTCCGTCCACAGCGTCGCGGAGACGATGGGCACATCGTCGATGCCCTTGGGCTTCACGATCGGCGGCAGGATGCCGAGATTCTGAGGGCGCCAGTCCTCGTTGGAGAATATGGCGTTGTATAGCCTGACGAGTGCCTCGGTGCGCGGCTCGCCGACCTTGAACTGCACGGTCAGTACGCCCATGCCGGGCCGCGATACCGAATACACGTGCTTGACCCCGTCGATCTCCGCAAGCACCTGTTCCATCGGCAACGCGACGAGGTTCTCTACCTCGGTCGTGCTGGCGCCCGGGAAGCCGACGAACACGTTTGCAAAGGTCACGTCGATCTGCGGCTCTTCCTCTCGCGGTGTCACAATGACCGCGAACACGCCGAGCAGCATCGCCGCGACGGCAAGCAGCGGCGTCAGCGCATTGTCCTGGAATCTCGCGGCGAGGCCGCCCGAGATGCCGAGCTTAGTCTTCATCTTTCGCTACCGCCTGCGACTTGACGTAAATGCCGGCACGTACCGGATCGAGAGCTACGCGCTCTCCGGCGCCGAGTCCGGCCAGGATTTCGGTCTGGTCGTCAAAGGTGTTTCCCGCACGAACCTGCCGCAGGCGAACGTCGCCGTCCGTCGACACGACGTAGACACCGGTAACCTCGCTGCGCCTGAGTAAAGAACGTGAGGGAATGAGCAGGCGCTCGGAATCCCCGATGACGAGGGCGACTTTCACGAACATGCCCGGATACAGCGAAAACTGGCCCTGGGGCAACTCGATACGTACGGTGAACGTATTGCTCGCGCTGTGAGCGAACGGAAAAATCGTGATGCTTTGCGCCGTGACGCGGCCC
>JBFEXY010000359.1:0-2115 GCA_041562415.1 Woeseiaceae bacterium | reverse complement strand
GGCTTCGGGTCCCAAAGACGCCATACTTGCGATGTACCACGACCAGGGCCTGCCCGTGCTCAAGTACGCGGGATTTGGCGACGCGGTAAACATCACGCTTGGACTGCCGATCGTCCGCACCTCCGTCGACCACGGCACAGCTTTCGACATGGCGGGCAGCGGCAAGGCCGACCCGGGCAGCCTGATTGCAGCCGTTGAGATGGCTGCGAAGCTGACCGAAACGCCATGAATGTGCATCGAGCGCGCAAGCGCTTCGGCCAGCATTTTCTAAGCGACCCCGGCGTCGTCGATGCGATCGTGCGGGCAATCGACCCGCAGCCCGGCGACACCATCGTCGAAATCGGCCCGGGCCACGGAGCCATCACGGAGCCACTTGCAAAGAGAGCGGGGAAACTTCACTGCATCGAACTCGACCGCGACCTGGCGGCGGCGCTTCGACACCGTTTCGAGGGCAGCGACAATGTCACCATCCACGAGGCGGACGCACTCAATTTCGATTTCTGCACACTTGGCGTTTCCCTGCGGATCGTCGGTAACCTCCCGTATAACATCTCGACACCATTACTTTTCCACCTGATAGATAGCCGCGACTGCATTGCGGACATGCATTTCATGCTGCAGAAGGAAGTAGTGGACCGGATGACGGCGGTTCCCGGAAGCAAGGCATACGGACGACTCGGCATCATGCTCGGCTGCCATCTCGGGACCGAGGCGCTTTTCGACGTTGGCCCGCAGTGCTTCGATCCGCCACCTGCCGTTACGTCTGCCGTCGTGAGGCTGGCGCCGTTGGGCGACGACCGCCCGGCAATCGACGACGAGAAACTGCTCGGCCGCCTCGTCGCGACCGCGTTCAGCCAGCGGCGCAAGACGGTGCGCAATGCCCTGAAGACGGTACTCGACGAAAACGAACTCCGCTCACTCGGCATCGATCCCGGGAAACGCCCCGAGATGCTCGCGATCGCGGATTATGTGGGCCTCGCCAATTACGTTTCGCGGCGCGGTGGCGATTCAGGATAGAATAACGCTGGTTCTCGCGCCAACCGGACGCCCATGGACAACATAAACTGCGAAATTCGAATCCAGGTCGCAACGAACTACGTTGACGAACAGTCGGAGCCTGACGAGGGCCGTTACGTGTTTGCGTACACGATTACGATTTCGAACGAAGGCGACATCCCGGCGCAGCTGATCAGCCGTCACTGGGTGATCACCGACGCAAACGGCAAGGTACAGGAAGTCAGTGGCGACGGCGTGGTCGGCGAGCAGCCGCATCTCGAGCCCGGCGAGGTATTCCGCTATTCGAGCGGCGCTGTGCTCGAAACACCGGTGGGCGCGATGCAGGGTCTGTACCGCATGAAAACCGACAACGGCATCAGCTTCGACGCACCGATCGCACCTTTCACGCTCGCGGTTCCGGGCGTCCTTAACTAAGCCGACCATCCGGTCATGGCGCTTTACGCAATCGGAGACCTGCAGGGTTGCTACGATCCTTTCCGGCGGCTACTCGACGCCATCAATTTCGACCCCGGTAAAGACAAATTGTGGCTGACCGGCGACCTCGTCAACCGCGGTCCAAAGTCGCTCAAGACCCTGCGCTTCGTGAAGTCGCTCGGGGACTCCGTTGTCACGGTACTCGGTAACCACGACCTGCATTTGCTGGCGATCTCGCAGGAGGCCGTGCCCTTGTCCGGCCGATTCGACTCGCTGACCAAGACGCTCAATGCCCCGGACATCGATGAACTCATCGAGTGGCTTCGCCATCGGCCGCTCGCCCATTACTCGGAAGACCTGGATACGCTGCTCGTGCATGCTGGCACATACCCGACCTGGGACGTCAGCAAGACGCTGAAGCGGGCAGCGGAGGTGGAAGCCGCCTTGCAGGGTCCGAAATTCGCGACGCTGCTCCTGAAGATGTACGGTAACCGGCCGAGCTACTGGTCCGGGACACACAAGGGGTACGGGCGCCTCAGGTTCATCATCAATTGCCTGACGCGGATGCGGATGTTGACGCCCGACATGCATTTCAACATGCGGGCTACGGGCGCACCCTGGCGAGGCGGCAAGAAACGCATCGCGTGGTTCGACTTCCCGGAACACGCCTGGGGCGACACGCGC
>JBFEXY010000358.1:0-2117 GCA_041562415.1 Woeseiaceae bacterium | reverse complement strand
GAGGCTGCGCGGCAACTCGCCGACCGCGAGAACGCCTCCGTACGTGTCGGCGGTGTCTCCCTCGAGGACAAGGACGAGGTGCTCGCCTCGGTGCTGCTCGACCTGTCGCAAAGCGCAGCGTTGAGTGCAAGCCTGGACGTCGGTTCGAAGGTGATCGGCGAACTTTCTCGCCTGGGCAAGGTACACCGGCGCACGGTTCAACAGGCTGGCTTCCTCGTGCTCAAGTCGCCGGATATGCCCTCGATACTCGTAGAGACCGCGTTCATATCGAATCCCTCAGAAGAGAAGAAACTGCGCGATAAGCGCCACCAGGGACAGCTCGCCGATGCGATCCTTGCCGGCATTCGAAACTATTTCTACACGAATCCGCCGCCAGATACGCGCATCGCCATGGAAATGCGTCGCGTCCCGGCGAAACAGGTGCGGCACGTCATCGCGCGCGGCGACACGCTCTCGGAAATCGCTGAGCGCTACAACGTCAGTCCCGCCGCCATCCGGGCAGCCAACAAGCTGTCGAGTGACAGGATTCGGGTCGGCCAGACCTTGAGTATTCCGCTGTACGCGGGCAGCTGACGCAAACAAGCCGAGACATTTCAACCGCGATTTGAAAAAATGACGGGTTTAGCAGCTCGTCATTGCGCATGCCCATCCAGCAACTGCCAGGTCACCTGATTAACCAGATCGCTGCCGGCGAGGTCGTCGAGCGGCCTGCGTCCGTGGTGAAGGAACTGGTCGAGAACAGTCTCGACTCCGGTGCCGATGATATTCATGTCGACATTGCCGCGGGCGGGGCAAGACTCATCCGGGTGCGCGATAACGGCAGCGGTATCGAAAGGGAAGAGCTGTCGTTGGCGCTTTCCCGGCACGCGACCAGCAAGATTTCTAGCCTCGAGGACCTGGAGGCGGTCGTATCGCTTGGCTTCCGGGGCGAGGCATTGCCCAGTATCGCCTCGGTGGCGCGCCTGGTAATGACGTCGCGTACTGCGTCGGACGACACGGCCTGGCAGATCGAAGCAGACGGCGGAGAGATCAGCAGTTCTCGTCCGGCAACTCATGAGCGCGGCACCACGGTCGAGGTACACGACCTCTTCTACAATACACCTGCGCGACGCCGTTTCCTGCGAACCGAACGAACGGAGTTCGGGCATATCGAGAAATGGCTGCGTCGCCTCGCGCTATCGCGGCCGGGCGTCGCTTTTACGCTGACCCACAATCGCCGGACGGTGCTGAAACTGGCGGCCGCCACCAGCAACGAGCAGCAGCTGGCACGCCTTGCCAAGCTTTGCGGTGATGCGTTCGCCGACCAGTCGTTTCATCTCGAACACGAAACCGAGGGCATCGCACTGCAGGGATGGATTGCGCTGCCGACGTATAACCGGAGCCAGCCGGACCAGCAGTTCTGGTTTGTCAACGGACGCAGCATCAGCGACAAGACCCTTACGCACGCCGCGAAGCACGCGTACCGTGACGTCCTCTTTCATGGCCGCTTTGCTGCCTACGTGCTCAACCTGGCGATGGATCCCGCGGGCGTGGACGCAAATGCACACCCTGCAAAGCATGAAGTTCGTTTCCGCGATGGCCGGCGCGTGCATGGCATTGTCTCGCAGACCCTGGAGGCAGCGCTTCGCGACACGCGTCCGGGCGGTCACGCGCCCGCGCCAGCATCCATCGTGCGCTACCCGGAGCCCACACAGCGGCCGATGCCATTGCGCGGCCTCGGTCCGGGCGGCCCGGCGAACGTTCAGGAAGCGCTCGCAGGCTACGGTGCCCTTGCCGGCGCGTCTGCTGCATTGCAGGTGCATGCCGAGCCGGGCGCAGTGCCGCCGTTGGGATTCGCGATTGCCCAGCTAGCGGGTGTCTACATTCTCGCCGAAAACAGCGATGGGCTGATCGTGGTGGACATGCACGCTGCGCACGAGCGCATCACCTACGAAAAGCTCAAACGGAATTTCGACGATCGGGCTATCGTGCGGCAGCCATTGCTGGTTCCCGTGACGATCGCGGTCGCGGAGAACGAAGCAGACCTCGTCGAACAGGCCTCACAGGACATAGAGGCGTTCGGCCTTTCGGTGGATCGGGCCGGGCCGACGATGCTCGTGGTCCGGGAAGTGCCGGCG
>JBFEXY010000357.1:0-2159 GCA_041562415.1 Woeseiaceae bacterium | reverse complement strand
GGTTCTCGCGGCGGCGAGCATCGCGGGCAACGTGAGGTCTTCCGTAAACGCATAGCCCGTCTGCTCGCCGATAACCACGCGCAAACCCACACCCTGCTGGATTTAGGAACTCGCACTGGAGACGATGCCGTCTTCGAGCGTCAGAAAGTTCGTGCGGCTGTGCTGGAAATACAGGTCCGCTGCGTCGGCTCCGTTTGCCGACAGTTCACTCATTACCCGTGCGGTGGTCACCTGGTCCACGCCGAACCAGTCCATGAACGGATTTTCAGGCGATTTATCGGCAATCGCCGTGGCCTGCTGTATGCCGCAGCCCGAAAGGAATGCGGGCATGGTAAGCACAGCGCTGCCGGCGGCAGCACCACCGAGAAACTCTCTCCGTTTCATACTTGATAGTCCCCTTTGTTCGGAAATTTTCGGTTTAGATGCACCAGAATAACAATAAGTTGCATTGATCAGGCCGCTTCCTGCCCCGCCACGGCATCCGGCAGCTTGCGGACCAGCACACGAACCTTGCTCGCGATCGGCACCCAGCGGTAAAACGCGTTTGCTACCGGTTTGTTCGAATACGTGCGCCACACGACGAGCTCGAAACCGGCCCTGTCGAGCAGGTACTCGAAAGACCTGCGGCAGAACTCGTTGACGTGCCCCGGCCGCCAGTCCGGCGAGTATTTCGCGTTCTTGAGTCCGCGATTCTTCAGGACTCGCTTGAGCTTGTAACTGAACGAGCCGGTATTCGGAAACTCCAGCAGGGCCAGACCGTTGTCATTGAGGAGAGCGCCAATCTTGCGCATGGCCAGGATAGGGTCAGGAAGGTGCTCGAGTACGTGCCTGAGGGCGACGACGTCGTAGCAGCGATTGTCCGGATTTTCGTATTGGAGGAAATCCGACACGATCACGTCGATGTCCTGATCTTCTCGAATGGCATCCGCCGCCTGTTGCGACAGCTCCATGCCGGCGACCTCCCAGCCGGCCTCTCTTGCGAGGTGCAGGAGCCCGGCATTGCCGCAGCCGATGTCCATGATGGATCGCGGCGAACTTGCATACTGCTTCAGGAAATTCCAGCTATCGACGTTGAGCCGGTTCGACCGGTGCCCAATATCGCGCGGGCTGATGTAGACCTCGGTGTATTGGGTCTGGTCGACACCGCAATCGAGATCGTAATTCCACAGCGCACAGTCATCGCATCTGTAATAGACCAGGTCCCGGTTTCTGCCGTCCTTCATCCATGGGCGCAGATTCGAACCTCCACACAAGCGACATTTGTCGATCATCGCGTCGCAGCCTCGCCTAGAATTCCCGCCGCGACAGCGCCAGTCCGACCCCGGATGCCAGCAGGTTTTCAGACATTATTTCCGACGCGCCCAGTGACGCAGTAAAAGAAAGCCGAAAAGCATACCACCGAGATGAGCGAAGTGTGCGACGCCCGGAGCATAGCCGCTGACGCCGAGGAACAGCTCGAGTACGCCGTAGACAATCACGAATATCTTCGCCTTCATCGGAATTGGCGGGAACAGCAGCATGATCGTGCGATTCGGAAACGCCATCCCGTACGCCAGCAGGATCCCGAACAGACCGCCCGATGCGCCCAGCGTCGGATACACGCCGCCCTGAAACTCCACGACGATCAGCTGAATGACCCCGGCACCGATCACGCAGGTCATGTAGTAGGTCAGGAACCGTTGTGGCCCCATCAATCGCTCGAGATCGCGGCCGAACATCCAGAGACCGAACATGTTGAAGAAGATATGACCCAGGTAATCGGTGCTGTGCAGGAAACCGTAGGTAACGAGCTGCCAGGGCATGAATGACGGGCGGTGCTCCGGCGCAATTTGCGAGAGCAGCTCCGGCGGGATGTTGATCGGCCAGAGCGCGAAATTCTTCAGCATGAATTCGAACTGGAATTGCTGCAGCGCGAATACGAGCCCGTTCGCGACAAGCAGTGCGAAGATCACGTTGGGGATAACGCTGTTGTCGACCGGGCGCCGGGAGCTGTATCCGTGTTGATTCAATGTTCTTACCTTGCTCGTGCGCGGCGAGTTCAGAATAGTGTCACGTTTGCCGCAGTATCTCTAACGTCTGATACCGGGCGGGCGAAAAGGTTTCGATCACCAGCCGCCTCCGCCGCCACCTCCGCCGCCACCTCCGGAAAAACCGCCTCC
>JBFEXY010000356.1:0-2161 GCA_041562415.1 Woeseiaceae bacterium | reverse complement strand
GTCAGGCGCTTCTGGGGCGCGCGCCTCGATGACCTCGAGCGCGCCCTCGATGATCCGAATTAGAGGGGGGTATAAAGAATGAGTCACTATGGCGAACGTATCGACAAAACCACCGTGCGCTTTGAGCGGTTGCTGCCGGGCCCGATCGACCGGGTCTGGGAATACCTGACGGATAGTGACAAGCGCGCAACCTGGCTTGCGGCCGGCGTTACCGAGCTCAGGGTCGGCGGCAAGGTGGAGATGCGCTTTCATAACGCGTCGCTGTCGACACAGCCGGACATCGACCCGCCCGAGAAATACAAGGACCTGCCCGAGACGATGTCATTCGGCGGTACCGTGACCCGGTGCGAACCGAAAAACCTGCTTGCCTATACCTGGGATTTCGAGAACGAGCACTCGGAAGTCTGTTACGAGCTCGAAGAAGTTGGTGAGCAGGTGCGCCTGGTGCTCACGCACCGCAAGCTGTCCTCCTACGAGGAGATCATCAGCGTATCCGGCGGCTGGCACACGCACCTCGACATACTCGAGGACGTGCTCAGCGGCCGCGAACCGCAGGCATTCTGGAAAGCGCACACGCCGATCGAAGCCGAGTACGAACGGCGCTTTGCCTAGACGCTATTCCGGTTTCCTGAATTTCAGCGTCATGCGATTGGACTCACCGATGGCGGCGTACTTCGCCTTGAGTTCCTCGTCATCACCACTGGTCCCATAGGTCGGTGGCAGCCGCCATACGATGTCATCACCGGAGGGCTGATCTTTGTCATTGGCGTTGATGTCGCTCTCGGCCACGAGTTCGAACCCGGCCGCGACGACCCTGTCGATGACGAACTGTTTTTTCATGTAACCGTGTGAACCGTTCGCCCACTCGTCCGACACTTCGTCACGCGCGTGATGCTGCACCACGCCGAGCACGCCGCCCGGCTTCAGGGCGTCGTAGGCATCCTTGATCGCCATGTCGAGATAATCGCCCTTGCCTTCCGACTGGAAGCGCCAGGTGTTGTGCAACATGCGGACGAAGAACACGACGTCGGCCGTGCCTGCCATTTCTTCGGGCATGGCACCGAACCAGAATGCGTCTATGCTCGCCCCGTCCTCGCCGCGCCACTCCTCGGCGTCGGCGGGCCAGGTCTCCAGCCATTGCGACATCTCGGCCATGAACTCTTCGGTGGCGAAGGGGAAGTTGGGCCACAGGTCCAGCGGGTAGTTTGCGCCGATCAGGTGGCCGTCGCTGCCGAGATAGGGAAGCAGGATCTTCGTGTACCAGCCGCCGCCGGGCAGGCCTTCGAGCACGGTCATGCCCGGTTCGATGCCGAAGAACTCGATCGTTTCCTGCGGGTGCCGGTATTGGTAGCGCGCCTTGACGTCGTCGGGCTGCGCAGCGAGTAGCGCGGCAAGCTTATCGCTGTCTGCCGTGGCCGGCTGCATGGCCAGGACGAAAACGGTGCAGAACGCGAGCAGGCACTTATTCATGAGATATCCCCCCGTAGGTAATTGGCGATCGATTATCGTCCTCCCGGGTAAACGAGACAAGCGCGGTTCCTTATGCTGAATACTGTTCAGACGGCCAGAGATTTCCGCGGCGGCGCAGCTTGAGCAATGTCAGCACGACAAGGATGCCGAGCATCGCGACGCCGGCGAGAAACAGGAAATAATGCTGGAAGCCGACGACCCCGGGGTTTGCGTCGAGAATGCGCCCGGTTATCGGCGCGAAGAAAACCTCCGGCGTGTAACCAACGAGCGATACCAGGCCGACGGCCGCGCCGGTCAGATAAGGCGGCGTGCGATTCTCCTCGAGCAAAGCGAAGTAGATACCGCGAAGCGCGAACACGGCGAAGAACGTGACGAACAGGTTCAGGTAAACGATATTCAATGCCGCCGCATCCGCAGGCAACAGGCCGAGTAGCGCCCAGGACACCGCCAGCACGGCAAACGCCACTCCGATCGATCGCGCGGCAACGAAGCGGTCGGCGACCAGACCCGCTGCAACCGCGGCGAAAGGCCGGATCCAGCCTCCGTAGGTCGAGAGCGCGGCGCCGCGTACCTCGTCCATGCCCAGCACCTGAACGGCGTAGAGCGAATAGTTGTCGAGTCCCTTGTAGCCGCAGTAGGCGCATACGATAACCGCGGCGTGTGCCCAGATTACCGGTCGGCGCAAGACGAT
>JBFEXY010000355.1:0-2178 GCA_041562415.1 Woeseiaceae bacterium | reverse complement strand
TCGCAGTATTGCTGTGGCTGGCGTTAAAGCGCTGGTGGGCGCCGGTGCGGGGAGCGCCGTCGCGGTGGCTGGCGATTATCGGCCTCGCGCTGATCACGCATCCCTTGCTCGACGCCCACACTGCTTACGGGACGCAGTTGCTCTGGCCCCTCACGGTACCGCCGACCATGTGGGCGACCCTGTTCATCATCGATCCGCTTGTCACTCTGCCGCTGCTGATCGGCATCATCATCGTCGCCGTCCGGCCGGCGCGGCCGTGGAGCGGACGCGTGATTCGTGCGTGCGTGCTGCTCAGCACGCTTTACCTGGGTTGGTCCTGGATTGCACAGTCGATCGTTAGTCACCATGCCGAAGAAGCACTGGCTGCAGGAGACTTGCAAGGCGCGCCTGTCTTTATCGTGCCGACACCATTCAACACCGTGCTGTGGCGCATCGTCGTGCAGACAGAGGAGGGCTACCTCGAGGGTTTCGATTCCCTGCTCGTTGACGAGGACCAGCTGGACTTCACCGCGTACGCGTTCGACCGGGATCTGCTGCAAGCGGCAGGCAATGTCTGGGCCGTCTCACGATTGCGCTGGTTCTCACGGGATTTCGTGAAGGCTGCTGTCGCCAACGATCGGCTGATCATCACGGACCTGCGAATGGGACAGGAACCCATCTATGTCTTCAGTCATGTGGCCGCCGCACGCGGCAATCCGCACTGGCAGGCGATCCCGACCGAATTGATCCCCGTATCCATCGACGAGCGCGCACTGCTGGATGCCTGGACACGGATGTGGACGCACTGACTCGAACGGTTACGCGGAGGTAGCCGGGTCAACTTTGTTCCGCTACCGCAATGACCTCGCGTCCCGGAAGCACGCGCGCGTGGTCTTCGAGGCCGAGCACGAAACCGTCGGCCGTCGCCAGCAGCGACTCCTCGCGGGACCCGAACGCGCTGAAGACCTGCGCCAGGATCTGTCCTTTCCGGATCTCCTGGCCAGGCTGGACATCGAAGCGGATCAACCCACTGGTGCTGCACAGCGGCCGGTTCGTGTAGCGCAGCGCTTTTCCCGTGCCGGGATGACCGGCGGGCAGGAACCAGTCGATCATTTCCATCGAACGCAGCGTCGAGAGCACGGCATCCCTGCCCGCCGCAACGCCCTCCTCGACAACGGCGTAAGCGCCGCCGGCCTCGATCGTAAAAGCGGGCACGCCGGCATCCACGATGGCACCCGCGAGCGTATTGCGAAGTGGGTGAAAGACGTCCGAGTCCTCGACCAGCAGGAGACCGGTCGCCCGTGCCAACTCGAGCGTACGGCGCTCCGTCCTTGCGTTCGGATACGCTTGCGGGGGATCCAGGAGAATGTAAGGAATCGACTGCACCCAGTCGTTGTGCAGGTCAATCACGAGCGACGGCTCCGACTTCATGATCGCGTCATAAAGACGCCGCGCTATCTGCTCGCCCAGGCTCCCTCGGGGGTCACCCGGGAAACACCGGTTCAGGTCTTCCCTGTCGGTATTGATATACCGGGACACATTCTCGAATCCCATGGAATTGATCAACGGAAATGCGCGCACCGACCCTCGGCTAAGACCCTCCTTGCGGAGTAGGCCAAACACGTCGTGAACGATCGCCGTGCCGCCAACCTCGTCGCCATGGATACAGGCCGTCAGCCAGACGACAGGCCCGGGCCGCCTGCTCTCGGCAACGAGCACGGGTATCCTGCGTTGAATGATGTCGCGCAGGCCCGTGATATCGATGAGCCGCCTGGATATTCGCACGGCCGTGCCGCGTCAGGCGGCTTTCAGACGTGCCGCGTTTCGGCCGGCGGCTCGCAGACGCTCGTCACAGGCGACGAGTATTTCTCGCAGCATATCCGCGTATGACAATCCCGCAAGTTCCGCCATCCTGGCGAGGTGGCCATCCCAGCACCATCCCGGATTGGGGTTTACCTCGAGGAGTCGAGGCGTGTTATTGGCGTCGAGGCGCCAGTCGAAACGCGCATAGTCCTGACAACCGACGCGCTGAAACAGCCGAATGCAACTTGCGCCGAGGAAGTCGATCGTTGACTGGGGCAGCTCCGCCGGGATCGACTTTATGTTCCTGAAGTAGTCCGACTCGGTATCCCACTTCGCTTCGTAGCCGCAAATCCTGGGCAGCCCTTCGGGCAGCTGCGAATAATCTTCCTCGATCAC
>JBFEXY010000354.1:0-2189 GCA_041562415.1 Woeseiaceae bacterium | reverse complement strand
GCTCTTGGTGCGCTCCGGATCACCGAAGATGCGCATCAGCGTGTCTTCCATCGACAGGTAAAAGCGGCTGGATCCAGGGTCGCCCTGGCGCCCTGAGCGCCCGCGCAGCTGGTTGTCGATGCGCCGTGACTCGTGGCGCTCCGTGCCGATGATGTGCAATCCACCGGCATCCAGGACCGCGTTGTGGCGTTTTTGCCAGTCGGCGCGCACGGCCTCGGTATCGGCACCCTCGTCCAGCGCTGCCAACTCCGCATCGAGGTTGCCACCGAGCACAATGTCCGTGCCTCGGCCGGCCATGTTGGTGGCGATCGTGATCATGCCCGGACGCCCGGCGTGCTGCACAATGTGTGCCTCGCGCTCGTGCTGCTTTGCGTTCAGCACCTCGTGATCGATCTTGCGTTTCTTCAATATCGACGACAGGTGTTCGGAAGTCTCGATCGACGTCGTGCCTACGAGCGCCGGCTGGCCGCGCTCACGACAGTCAGTGATGTCTTCGATGATTGCCTCGAACTTGTCCTTCTCCGTGAGGTACACGAGATCAGGTGCGTCTTCGCGGATCATCGGTTGGTGTGTCGGGATGACCACGACCTCCAGCCCGTAGATCTGCTGGAATTCGAACGCCTCGGTATCTGCTGTACCCGTCATGCCGGACAGGTTGTTGTACAGGCGGAAATAGTTCTGGAATGTGATCGACGCGATGGTCTGGTTCTCGTGCTTGATCGCGACCCCTTCCTTGGCCTCTATCGCCTGGTGCAGGCCGTCAGACCAGCGCCGCCCCGCCATCGTCCGGCCGGTAAACTCGTCCACGATCACGATTTCGCCGTCCTTGACGATATATTCCACGTCGCGCTGATAGATGGCATGTGCCCGCAATGCCGCGTTCAGGTGGTGCAACAGGCGAATATTGGCGGCGTCGTAGAGGCTTTGACCCGGCTCGAGGAGCCCGGTCTGGGCCATGAGACCTTCGACCTTGTCCTGGCCCTCTTCGGTCATATGAGCCTGTTTCGCCTTGAGGTCGGTAGTGTAGTCACCACGCGGCGCAAGCCTGCATTTCGCTACCTTGTCGTCGTCGCTGACGAGCACGACATCGGCCTTGCGCGATTCGCCGATGCTGACTGCTTCCTCGATCGTAATGACGTCGTCGCCGTCCGATTTGACGGGCTTGCCTCTCTCGTCGACGAGCGTGACCTTGCGCGCGACGATATCGTAATTGGTGTCCTCTTCGGGCTCGATGTGTTCCTTTAGTTTCGGGATCAGCTTGTTGATCTGGGCATAGAGATCCGTACTCGCCTCTGCCGGCCCCGAGATGATGAGCGGAGTACGCGCCTCGTCAATCAGGATCGAATCGACCTCGTCGACGATCGCGAAGTTGAGGTCCCGCTGCACCTTGTCCGTCAGCGAAAACGCCAGGTTGTCGCGCAGGTAGTCGAAGCCCAGTTCGTTGTTGGTCGCGTAGGTCACGTCGCAGGCATACGCCGCCTGCTTTTCCTCATGCGTCTGCCCGGACTTCGCAACGCCAACGGTCAGACCGACAAATTCGTAGGCGGGACGCATCCAGTCGGCGTCACGCTGCGCAAGATATTCGTTGACCGTGACGACTTGCACTCCCTTGCCGCTCAGTGCGTTGAGGTAGGCCGGCAGGGTCGCGACCAGCGTCTTGCCTTCACCAGTACGCATTTCCGCGATATTGCCGTCGTGCAAAACCATTCCGCCGATGAGCTGCACGTCGAAGGGCCGCATGCCAAGCGACCGTTTCGCCGCTTCCCGCATTACCGCAAACGCCTCGGGCAGCAATTGCTCCAGCGTTTCGCCTGCCGCAACCCGGCGCTTGAGTTCCTCGGTCCTTGCGCGCAGAGCCGCATCGTCGAGCGCCTGGACGCTCTCCTCCAATGCGTTGATCCTCTTGACTGTCTTGCCGTACTGCCGCAACAGCCGCTGGTTACGGCTGCCGAAGATCCGGGTCAAAATATTGGCCAATTGGTACTCCTGCAGGGACTTCGTGTGACGGGCTCAAAGCCCGGGCTTCCGGGCCGGCGCTGGGAAAGGCCGGTATTCTAAGCGCTTGGGAAGCTATTTAGAACGGCAATCTGAGGATAAATTCCCCAATTTCAAGGTCATGCGAGAGTGAGGGCTGCGGCAGGCAACTCTCAGTTGGAGGCGGTACGGATGAAATTGACCGGGTTTACGCG
>JBFEXY010000353.1:0-2268 GCA_041562415.1 Woeseiaceae bacterium | reverse complement strand
TTGAGACAGTTGTTGCTCAGCTGAACACCGTTCGCATCCAGTACCGGCACCGGCGGATCCACTGATTCGTCGAAGACCAGGCGCGGCTGACTCCACAATGGATGGATGACGGTCTCGTAATTGATGATCGAGCGGCAATTCGGCGACCATGCCTGCGCGCATCCGATGCTCGTCGGCAGCGCCGTTGTCAGGTCGGTATACAGCATGTCGACATCGGGATTCTGCGCCGCGATCGCTGGATCGGCCGACCAGACATCGCGATACACGATGTTCATCGACGGCTCGAGTGACGAACAGCCGTCGTCCGTGCACGTGACGCGCGCGCGCACCTCGGCCATCGTCTCGCCGATGTCGCCGACGAACCACCTGGGATCGGTATTCGGGAACTCCACGCCCGCCGTCTGCGCACCGGCCCAGGCCGAGTCGAATGCGTCGCGCCGCCCGTGCGACAAGCCGCTGTTCTGCACGTGGCAGCCGTTGCACTCGAGTTCCTGGCCGGGAACCAGCGAGATCCAGTTCCGATGCCGCGGCGTTATACGCTTGCCGTTTTCATCGAGAACGCTGATCTGCAACGCGGTGTTCGCAGGTACCTTGACCATGACCGAACCGTCGGGCTCGATCATCGAGTAGCCGACGATCTCCCGCATGCCGTTGGCCTGGCTGACGCCGAACGCCGTGTTGTCAATATCAAGCAGGTCGTCGTCGGGTTGGGAAACTGCCTTTACTATGCGCAGGAACCGCGCCGGGCGATCCGCGGCGAGCGTCTGCGCAGGATCGGCCAACGCATTGATGTCGGCCACCGCCGCACCGTCGAAATCGTAGACGCTGCGAATATTCAGGACTGCCTCGCCGTTCTCGGCGAGTGTCGGGTCAAGCTGAAAGTCGCTGCTTCCATCGAGGATGGTTGGCGGACTCACGCGCGGGTCGGCAGCGACGACCTCGCTGACCATGATGCCCTCTTCCCCGGGCACGACCGGCAACTGCGTGTCGTCGCGCGGATCGTACATCCATATCCCGTAAAGCGGCGGCGCGAGAACGAATTCTCCAACGGCGGGCGTTACGGGGTTGTCCGGGTCGATCGTGACGACTGCCGCGAGGCGCTCCTCCGTGCAGGGCACGATACGCGGCTCGACCAGGGGGTCACCGAAATCTTCCGTGACCTCTATCAGGCGGCACTGGCTCCAGCTAACCAGCAAACGCCCGGTGCCGTCCTGTATCGGGTAGGCCGAACCGTATCGACCCCCCGGTGAAGGGCCAGCCTGCGTCAGGACCTCGTTGATCGTCGCATCTGCCTGGGCCGGACCTGTCAGGACACCGATGTTCGGGGCCGTCGGCTGAGTATTTTCGAGGTACTGGATCGTATCGATCGTGATCAGCTCGCCACCACCTTCCGAATCGGTAAACGGTCGGATCAGTGCCATGAGGGTGCCGTCCTCGAGCTGCCTCGGCTGGGTGAACTGGATGGTGTCGCCATTGGGTCCCGTATCGTGGCTCTGCTTGCCGTAGAGCATTTCGAGATTGGAGCCATCGGGATTCATGACGTAGAGATCGACGCCGTCATTGGGCCGGGCGCCGTCCCATCGGCTGAACACGACCCGGCCGTCGTCGAGGACAGCGGGGTCCAGGTCATGGCTCTGATTGAACGTGACCTGCTCCAGCCCGGTGCCATCCGAGTTTATTACATGGAGGTTGAATGCGAATTCGTTGCGATCCTCGTCGACATGCGGGAATGCACCCTTGCCTTCGTCCAACAGTATCGCCTGCGAGCGCGTCTGGCGCGTGGATGAAAACACGATGCGGCCATCCGGCAAATACTTCGGCATGATGTCGTGACCATTCTCCGCGGTCAGGTCTGTCGAAATCACGCGACGCAACTCGGCGGTCTCGAACGTGTACTCCCACAGGTTCCAGGTAGGCTGGTCTTCGTCGTCGAGAGCCAGATTCGGATCCGCGGGTCCGCGCATGGAGAACAACAACTTGCTGCCGTCGTAGGCTATCTCTACGTCACGGACGTCGCCCTGATCCCCGATTATCGGCTCGGTAATATTCACCTCGAGGGCGCTGGGGGACGCCCGATCGCGGAAATACAGGTTGCCGCCTATCTGGAAGGTGATTTGCTCACGCAGGTCCTGCTGCTCGAATTCGCCGTTGTCGTCGACCGGAATCGGCTGCTTGACGTAGGCGATCGGAAAATCGATAACGACCGGATCCGGGTTCTGGCCCGTTCCGATCTGCACGCCCTGGTTGGCGCCGTCACACGCCGCAATC
>JBFEXY010000352.1:0-2294 GCA_041562415.1 Woeseiaceae bacterium | reverse complement strand
TGCACCTGCACGTGCATCGATTCTCCGAGGCTGAACAGCCTGCCGGTACGTTCGCCCACCAGCTGCTGGCGACCGGCGTCGAACTTGTAGTAGTCATTCTGCAGGCTGGTCACGTGCACAAGCCCGTCAATCTGTAGCTCCGGGATCTGCACGAACAAGCCGAAGTTAGTCACGCCCGTGATGACACCCGGGTAATCCTCGCCCACGCGATCGAGCATGTACTGGCATTTGAGCCAGGCTTCAACCTCGCGCGTCGCGTCCTCGGCACGTCGCTCATGCGCCGACGTAATCGCGCCGAGGCGCTCCATCTTGCCTTTGTCGTACGGGAACCCACCCGGTTTGCCGCCGCGAATGATGTGGCGGATCGCGCGGTGCACAAGCAGATCCGGGTAGCGGCGGATCGGTGAGGTGAAATGCGCATAGGCGTCCAGCGCCAGGCCGAAGTGGCCGATGTTGTCGGGTGTGTACTCCGCATGGGTCAGGGAGCGGAGCATGGCCATCGAAATGGCGGCGCTGTCGGCGCGGCCCGCAACCTGCTCGAGCAGCCTGTTGAACTGCATTGGCTCGACATGCTCGGAGTGCGGCACTTTCAAACCCAGCGAGACAAGGTACTGGCGGAGTTCGTCGAAGCGCTCCGGATCCGGCCGTGCGTGCACGCGGTAGAGCGAGGCGATCCGGTGCTGCCGCAGAAACTTCGCGGCCTGCACGTTTGCGGCAATCATGCATTCTTCGATCAGGCGATGGGCGTCGTTTCGCGGGGCCGTCACGATACGGGCAATTTCGCCGTCAGCGTTCAGCTCGAACTTCGTCATCGGCAGGTCCAGCTCGATGGCACCCCGCCGGGAGCGATTCATCGCGAAGGCCTTGTACAGCCCGTGCAGGTCCTGCAAGCGCCTGTGCAATCCGCGCGGTACCGATTTCGTCGATTTGCCCGTCAGGAAATCATTGACTTCGCCGTAGGTCAGCCGCGCCTTGGACCGCATGACGCCCTCGACGAACGTCGACCGGGAGACCTTACCGGTCTTGCCGATTTGCATATCGCAAACGAGGCACAGCCGGTCTACCTTGGGGTTCAGCGAGCACAGGCCGTTCGACAGTTCTTCGGGGAGCATCGGCACGACGCGATCAGGAAAGTACACGGACGTGCCGCGCACCGTCGCCTGCTTGTCGAGCGGCGAATCGATCTCGACGTAATGCGCGACGTCCGCAATCGCTACCAGCAGGCGCCAGCCCTCGCCGGCGCGTTCGCAATAAACGGCATCGTCGAAATCACGGGCATCGGCTCCGTCGATCGTCACCAGGTCGACGTCGCGCAAATCCACCCGGCCTTTTTTCGCAGTCGTCGGCACCGTCAAGCCAAATTTCGTGACTTGTTTGCGCACGGCCCCCGGCCACTCTGTCGGGATGCCGTTGGAGTGAATCGCGATATCCGTGGCGATGCCTTTCTGGTCTGGCGCACCGATGACCTTGATAATGCGGCCTGTCGCCTGCTCGACATGGGACGGATAGTCGAGAATCTCGGCGACAACCATCTGGCCGTGTTTCGCGCCGTCGGTCTCGCCCTTGGCGATCAACACACGGTGCGCGATTTTCGGATTGTCCGGTATCACCAACCCGATGCCGCGTTCCCGGATGAACTGCCCGGCAACCTCTCGCGCCGAGCGTTCGAGCACTTCGACGAGCTTGCCTTCCGGCTTACCACGCCTGTCGAACCCGACGACCCGGATGACGACCCGATCACCATGGAACAGCGAACGCATCTCGCGCGCCGAAAGATAGACATCATCGCCGTCACGATCGTCTCGGACGACAAATCCGAAACCGTCCGGGTGGCCGCTCACGGTACCGGTGACGAGATCCAGTTTCGCCGTCAGGCAATACTCACGGCGGCGGTTTTCGATGATCTGGCCAGCCCGGTGCATCGCCTCGAGGCGTTCCTCGAGCAGGGTCCGCATTCGCTCGCCCTTGAGGCTGAATCCATCAATAAGTTCCTTTACTTTCAGCGGTCTGCCCGCTTTTTCTAGAAACTCTATGAGCTCATTTCTGGTCGGTATCGGGTGCTTGTAGGGTTTCTTGGTCTGGCGGGAGCGCTTTTTGGTATTTCTCGGCGGCAAATGCACGGACTCCGGGGCTGGTTTTCAATTGACAGGCTGTGACTGCTTTGAGTACAGTGCGCCACCCTGCCCACCGCGCAATTGTACGCGGTAATGCACGGCCCAGGTGGCGGAATTGGTAGACGCGCTAGCTTCAGGTGCTAGTGGGGGTAACCCCGTGGAGGTTCAAGTCCTCTCCTG
>JBFEXY010000351.1:0-2330 GCA_041562415.1 Woeseiaceae bacterium | reverse complement strand
GCCAGGCGCCTGCTGATCTGCGGCATGCACGTTCACGTCGGCATCAATGACGACGAACTGCGCATCGACCTCATGAACCAGATGTCCTACTTCCTGCCACACTTGCTGGCCTTGTCCTGCTCTTCGCCATTCTGGGAGGGCCGCAATACGGGGCTGAAGAGCTACCGGCTGACTGTTTTCGATGCCCTCCCACGCACGGGTCTGCCGGAGCGATTCGCAAGCTATGCGGAGTACGAGCGGCATATCAATATCCTTATGAACGCAGGGCTGATCGAAGATGCGACGCGCATCTGGTGGGATCTGCGGCCGAGCGCGCGATACCCTACGCTCGAGACGCGCGTCATGGACGTGTGTACGCGTCTCGACGACACGATATCCCTGGCGGCGCTGCTCGTCTGCATCATGCGCATGCTGTACCGGTTGCGAGTGTCCAACCAGCGGTGGCGCATGTATACGCCAATGCTCATTCGGGAAAATCGCTGGCGAGCTATGCGTTACAGTTTCGACGAGGGACTGATCGACCTCGGCAAGGGCGGAGTCGTCCCGTTCGAGAACCTGCTGGACGAGATTCTCAGCCTGGTTTCGGATGACGCCAGGGCGCTCGACTGTGTAGAGGAGGTGGCACGGACCCGTAACATTCTTACACGCGGCACCAGCGCACATCGCCAGCTAAAGTGCTACGAACTCGAACTGGCAGACGGCAAGGAGAAGACGGAGTGTCTGCGAGCCGTCGTAGACATGCTGATTTCAGATACCGCTGAGGGGGTCTAGGGCCTTAATCTTCACGGACGGTAAAACCCAGAAACTGTGATGTGGCGCGCTTTTCGGCGCCGCAAATGCGGCACAGGTCGCAGCCCGCTCCGGCATACGCGGATAGCATAGCGCTATGCCGTGTAAAACTGACATAGTCATGTCCGGAGCAAGCTGCTAATGGTCGGCTTGGAGACCATGTTGCCGCCGATCTTCGGTTTCGCGGGCGCCATCTATCTCGGCCTTGCTGTCTACGTTTCGCGTTCGTCACCGCAGAGCGTCGTCGGCTTTCTGATGTTCCTCATGGGCGTCATGGTTGCCGGCACGGCGTTTTCCTATGGTGCGACCGATATCACGTTGTTCAACATCGGGCGAGTTCTGAATTTCGCGGCCGCCGCCTTTCTTCCGGTCGCCTTCTACGTCGTGTACCGGCAGTTCACGGGCAGTCCGCCGAATCCGTTCATCCTGGCGCTCCTGCTGGTCATTCCTCTGTCCACCACTGTCCTGGCATTGACCAATACATGGCATGGCCTGATCTGGACCATTGCCGAGACAGACACGGGATTGATATACAGCAGGACGACAGACAGCCTTTGGTTCGCGCGCGTGCACGCGCCGTATTCCTACGGTCTTTTTGGTCTCGCAGCGATCGCGCTGATGAGCCGGCTGTCGAATATTGCACCGGCGCAACGTCGGACAGTGATACTGATGGTGGTTTGCGCATTGCTGCCTTTCACGCTCAGTTTCGCGAACAACTTCTTCGGTTTCGGTTCTCCCGACTTTCCATACACGTCGGGAGGCATCCTGGCCATGCTGCCCCTGATCGCATATGTCGCCCTTTCCCTGCGAGTGTACGAATTCAGTCCGGTCGCCTACCAGATGTTGTTCGATCATGTTCGCGACCCGATTATCGTGCTCGATAACAGCGGTCATATCATCTGCGCCAACAGGAAGGCGAGCGAAATGCTGGGCCAATCGGAGCGCGAACTGCTTGGTCAGACGCTCTGGGAAGACTTCCCGGAAGCACGTGCGATACTGGAGCAGGCCAAAGATCTCGATCTGACGCAGACATTGACGATGCAGACAGACCAGGTCTATGAACTCAGCGTGGCGCCGCTGGTGGACGCGCACGATCGCAAACAGGGACTGGTTGTCGTCTGCCGTGACGTTACGGAACGCCGCAGGGCGCTGAGCCGGCTGGCGGACAGCGAGCACCTCATCAGGACCCTGATAGAGACCTCGTCCAACGGCATCCTGCGGTTCGCCAGGGACGGCAATGATGCCCAGAATCGCTTCCGCTGCGTTTTCGCGAACCGGGCTGCCGAATCGTATCTTTCCGGCGATACCGGCACACTGGTCGGAATGCCATTGCAAAAACTCCGGCAGCTCGAACCCGAGAGATTGCTTGCTCATTTTTCCGATCCGCGTGAGGCGAAGTCTCCGATAAGCCTGGAGAAACGAACCGAGTCGGCAAACGGTGAAGGCTGGCTGCGCATAGTCGGGGAGCCGGTTGGCGAGGATTTCTCGGTGACGCTCATCGATATAACACAGCGCAAGCGCCACGAAAGAAAGATGCTTGC
>JBFEXY010000350.1:0-2345 GCA_041562415.1 Woeseiaceae bacterium | reverse complement strand
GGGATGCGCGTCATCGAGGATGAGTCCGATCTGCTCGAACAGGTTGCCGCTGCGCGAAGGGAAGCGCAGGCAGCGTTCGGCAACGACGAGGTCTACCTCGAGAAACTCGTGCGTAATGCCCGCCACGTCGAAGTGCAGATCATGGGCGACTCCCACGGCCAGGTAGTCCACCTGTTCGAGCGCGATTGCACCGTGCAGCGACGGCACCAGAAGATCGTGGAACGGGCGCCTTCGCCGTACCTGTCGCAAGCGCAGCGCGATGAGATCTGCGCCTCTGCCGTGCGGCTGGCGCAGTCGGTGCATTACTGCAACGCGGGTACTGTCGAATTCCTGCAAGACGTGGATACCGGCGAGTTCTATTTCATCGAGGTCAATCCGCGCATCCAGGTCGAGCATACGGTTACCGAACAGATCACGGGGCTCGACCTGGTCAAGTCGCAGATCCGTATCGCTGCTGGCGCGCGGATTGGGGAGATCGAGTCATCGGGCATCCCGGCGCAGGAAGACATCCGGATGCGCGGTGCGGCTATCCAGTGCCGAGTGACGACCGAGGACCCGCGTAACAACTTCATTCCCGACTACGGCCACATCGTTGCCTATCGCAGCCCGGCCGGACCCGGTATCCGCCTTGATGCCGGCACGGCCTACTCGGGTGCCGTCATCGGCCGGCACTACGACAGCCTGCTCGTGAAGATCACGGCATCGGGCATCTCCGAGACAGAAGCGACGGATCGAATGCTGCGCGGCCTGAGTGAGTTCCGGGTGCGTGGTGTCGAAACGAACCTCTCTTTTCTGAGCGCACTCATATCGGATTCGCGCTTCATCAAGGGCGACTACAACACCCGCTTTGTCGACGAATCGCCAGAGATCCTCGAGCTGCAGCCCGACAGCAGCCATGGTGCGCAGCTGCTGCACTACATCGGCGAGGTCATGGTAAACGGCAATGCCCAGGTAGCCGGGCGCAAGATACCGAAGACGCTGAAGCAGCCCACCGCGCCGCCGATCGAACTGCAGCCACCGGCTAAAGGCGTGCGCCAGATTCTCGAGGCCGACGGCCCGGAAGCCGTCGCCGAGTACATGAAGCGCAGCAAGATTCCACTGATCACGGACACGACTTTTCGCGATGCGCACCAGTCGCTAATGGCTACCCGCATGCGTTCGGCGGACATGCTGCGTATCGCGCCGCATTATGCGCAGCTGATGCCGCAGCTGTTTTCCGTGGAATCCTGGGGAGGTGCCACGTTCGACGTTGCGATGCGGTTCCTGAACGAGGACCCGTGGCAGCGGCTTGCGGACTTGTCTGCCGCCATGCCCAACCTGATGCAGCAGATGCTGCTGCGTGCATCGAATGGCGTCGGGTATACCAACTATCCGGACAATGTCGTGCGCTTCTTCGTGCAGCAGTCGGCCGAGGCTGGCGTCGACGTGTTTCGCATCTTCGATTGTCTCAACTGGGTAGAGAACATGCGCGTGGCGATCGACTCTGTCTGTGAGACGGGCAAGATCGCAGAAGCGGCCATTTGCTACACGGGCGATATCCTCGACCCGATGCGCACGAAATACGACCTGCGCTATTACATCGATCTCGCGAAGCAGCTGGAGGCGGCCGGCGCGCACGTACTCGGTATCAAGGACATGGCTGGATTGCTCAAACCGGCCGCCGCGCGAACGCTGATCCGGGAACTCAAGCAGGAAGTCGGCCTGCCGATCCACTTCCATACGCACGACACCAGCGGCGCCGCCGCGGCGACCGTGCTGGCGGCGGTCGAGGAGGGCGTCGACGCGTTCGATGCCGCCATGGACTCGATGAGCGGCCTGACGTCGCAGCCGTGTCTCGGTGCGATCGCCGCCGCGCTCGCAAACACCGAACACGATCCAGCCATCGACCTCGCGAGCGTGCGTTTGATCAGCGACTACTGGGAGCAGGTGCGGGAACAATATGCGGCGTTCGAGCCGGATATCCGCTCGGGCGCCTCGGAGGTCTACCTGCACGAAATGCCGGGCGGGCAGTTCACCAATCTCAAGGAGCAGGCCGCATCGCTCGGGCTCGCCAGCCGCTGGCACGAGGTTGCACGCGCCTATGCGGACGTCAACATGGCATTTGGCGACATCGTCAAGGTCACGCCGTCGTCGAAAGTTGTCGGTGACATGGCCTTGATGATGGTGACCTCGGACACCAGTATCGAGAACGTCCTCGATCCCGATATCGACATCGCGTTCCCGGAGTCGGTGGTTTCGCTGTTCGCCGGCGAACTCGGCCAGCCGCCCGGCGGCTTCCCGCAGGCGCTGCAGAAGAAAGTGCTGAAAGAACGCGAACCAATCACGGTACGCCCCGGCTCACTGCT
>JBFEXY010000349.1:0-2357 GCA_041562415.1 Woeseiaceae bacterium | reverse complement strand
CGCTGTCGCTCGGCCTCGAACAGAATGATGCCGACGACGACCGACACGGTCAGCGACGATCCGTGACCGTGCATCGGAATAGCGATGTGCTCGTCGGCCTCGGCGCGCACAGCGTCGTTCAGGCCAACGCGCTCGCCCCCGACAATGATCGCCACCTTCTGCGTGTAATCGACATCGCGATAATCGCGTGATCTTTCGCCACTGTACGCGGCCACGAGCCGCCAGCCATCGGCACGTAACGCCGTGAGCGCGGCGCGGGTCGAGCGGTGCGTCGTCACGGCGACCCAGTGCTTCGCGCCGCCCAGGCTCATGTAATTACGACGCGCCAACTCGCCTGTCGAGGTTGTGTGCACTTGCTGAATTCCGACGGCGTCGGCCGTGCGGAGGATCGCAGAGACGTTGTGTGGTTTGGTCACCGCGTCCATCAACACCGTAAGGTCGGGCTGGCGGGCGTCGAGGGCGCGCTGGTGGTTTGCGATTTGATCGCGTGTCATCGGTGTTCCTTGCCGCACGTGTGCGGACATCGTAGCAGCGGGCTAGGCGCAGAAACGGTACGGCTTCACAAATGCTCGCTGGTGCGTCGCACCAGCGCTCCAGCTTATGTTGCATAGCGACGGTGAAAAGTTTTTCGAGCCGTACGCATCTCTTAAGGATGGTCGGCTGCTATTGGCCGGTAGCTACCGGTCAAAGTAGGCAGTTCCGGGGTTTCTAAACGTCCGCTATCGGTGAAAACTGCCATTCAGCCTGGACGAATGTCCGCTTTCCGCCCTAAACCTGCCATTGAGCTAGAATTGGTCTGAATGACCGCTGCTGACCCGAAACCGACATTCAAAATCTTGGCGCCGAACGTCTGCTTTTGTGTGGATCGCCACAAACAATGAATTTTCCAGCGGCATCAGTCACATCGTGGCGGCAGTTTATTGAAGAATCGCCCCTTGCGTACGGGCGAGAATTGCATGCCGAGCAGGATCGGGTTTAATTCACTTGAGCGCTTGATGACTGAGAAATTCAGCTGCAGTTCGAGCTCGCGAATTTCGCGCGCAAATTCGAGACCACTGAAGCTGAATTCGAAATGGGGTCGGGGAAAACTCGGGCAGAGGGCTGGTCAGACTCCAGGACGCGTCGAATGCCTTGATGGCGTTGTTCCCACGACGGCTCTATCCGACAACAACAGACGGAAATTAGGGCCCGAATAGCGGCTGCTAGGGTGATGTAGCGTACTTTATTGCCTATTCTCATGGTAACTTACGCGATGTCCACTCAGCATAGCAGTGCGAAATATGCCCGTTTTCAAACGGACTCTGAGCGAGTTTCTCTTCCGGCGCTTCGTGCTCAAGAATTATGCGTCGAACCTCCTCGTCGACATGAATCTCGAGGCCAAGCGCGAGACGTTCGACTACATCAAGGTGAACATGACCGATGCGCCTTACTTCGAGAAGCATCAGGCGCTGGTCAAGTACGCCATCGAGCAGGTTTCAACTGAAGGTCTGTATCTGGAGTTCGGCGTAGGACGCGGCAAATCGATGCGCTGGATTGCGCCGCTCGTGGATGGTCCGGTCCATGGTTTCGACTCTTTCGAAGGCATCCAGGAACACTGGAACGGCAACCCCATCGGCTCTTTTGCGCAAAAGAAGCGTCCGAAGGTTCCGGACAACGTCCTGTTCCATGTCGGCTTCTTCGACGCGACGCTGCCGGGCTTCCTCGAAACATACGAGGAGTCCGTCGCTTTCCTGCACGTCGATTGCGACCTGTATTCCTCGACGGTCACGATTTTCGACGCACTAGGGCCGCGCCTGCAGCCTGGCGCGATAGTGTTGTTCGACGAGTATTACAACTTCCATCGCTGGCAGCAGCACGAATTCAGGGCCTTCCAGGAATTCGTCAAGCAGTCAGGCGTCAAGTACGAGTACATTGGATTCTCGGTAACGGGCCAGCAGGTGACGGTACGAATACTCGAGAATCCGCTCTTCCAGGGCTGAGCGTGCCCACCCAACCCCCGTACGTAACCGAGGTGATGTCCATCGGCATGCACGAAGCTGGCAGCGACATTACCGCGGTCCGCTTCTGGCCGTTAGCGGACATTCATTTTCGCCGATTTTGCGCCGATCGGATCACCGCTTTGGAGAAAAGCGGTGATCCACGTATTCGCCGAGTCGATCGCTAGGGAAAATACGGATAATCTGTTGGCGGTCTTCTCTACTACACTCTTCAAGTCGGGGGGCGATTAGCTCAGTTGGGAGAGCGCCGCATTCACATTGCGGAGGTCACTGGTTCGAGACCGGTATCGCCCACCATTCCTCCTGCCGTCCGTCTCCTGTTCAGAGTTCGATATTGCGTAGCCGCAAAGCGTTGCCGAT
>JBFEXY010000348.1:0-2362 GCA_041562415.1 Woeseiaceae bacterium | reverse complement strand
GGGTGTGGAAAGGGCTAAGACGCTGGCGAGGGCGCTGAAGTGTCATCCGGCTGTGCTGCTGTTTCCCGGCTGGGACGTCGAGGTTGAATCTGCGGCCTGACAATCGCCGAAATCCGCTTCTCAATCGGAGTCGCAGGTTTACTCCGAGGCCGGCTCAGCCGGCCGACATAACTGAGCCCCGAAGGGGCGAGGGCAATCCTGCCCCCGCTACAAACCAGCGCTGTACTGAGGCAGGGGTCGCCCAATCTCTTCTCTAATCGGCTCAGAATCGCTTAGAATCCGAGCGACCCCACTTTTATGCTCAGCTAGGCCCAAGCGAGGCGTACTCACCCTCATACGTGGTTCAGATACGGAGCGATATCCATGCGATTCAACTTTCTTGTAGTCACGGCGTTCATCATCTCCTCGCAGCCCGCGGTCGCGCAGGGGGAACGAGAGCAGGGCGTGTTGTTCAGCAACGTCATGGTCTGGGACGGAACCAGCGAAGCTTTGCGCAAAGCTGACGTGCTCGTTGTCGGCAACAAGATCTCCGAAGTTTCGGAGGAACCGCTGGCCGTCATCCAGTCGACGGACATGACGGTCATCGATGGCGATGGACGTACGCTGATGCCCGGACTGATCGATGCCCACGTGCACCTCAACATGCAGTTTGGTGGCCACGCAACCGACCGTGGCATCCAAGGCATGCAAAACCTGACCTGGGAAGAAATCGGGGCGCTGGCGTACGAGTCCGCGCGCGAGTTTCTGCCCGCGGGGGTGACCACCGTGCGCGATCTCTGTGGGATGTCGCAGGGACTACGCAAACACATCGACAGCGGCGTGCTCGAAGGGCCGCGTATTTACACGTCCGGTGCCTGCATCAGCCAGACTTCTGGACACGGCGATTGGCGAACCGATTCCGAGGTGCTTCGTCGCGAAGGGTCGAAGTCCAATCTCGAGCTTCTCGGCGTCGCCTGGCTTGCAGACGGCGCAGACGACGTTCTCAAAGCTGCCCGCAACAATCTTGCCGCCGGCGCCGACTTCGCCAAAATGATGTCGGGCGGCGGCATTACATCCGAACGCGATCCGATTGAATCCATCCAGGGAACGATGGCAGAGCTGGAGGCGATCGTAACGGCGACAGGGCAATTTGGGACGGTCGCCGCGGTGCACGCCTATCACGATACTTCGGTACAGAATGCGATCGAGGCAGGCGTCATGTCCATCGAACATGGCAACCTGATGGAGGATCCGGATACCTTCAAGATGGTCGCGAAAGCCGGTGCCTGGATCGTGCCGGCCATGGCCGCGTTCGCGCCGGACATACTCGATCATCCGTACTACGGCAACCCGGCCTTGCCGGCCTATGCCAAGACGGCAAGGGTCCAGAAGAACGGTGAAAAATGGGTGGAGCTCGCCAATCGATTCAAGGTCAACCTGGGTTTCGGTTCCGACGTCATCATCGTGACCAAGGAAGTCTGGCGCCCGGCTCGCGACTTTCAGATCACGCAGTGGGGGCGAGCATTCGGGAACTACCGTACGCTGAAGGCAATGACATCCGACAACGGTCGATTGATGGCCCTGACCGGGGTCATGAATCCATACCCCCACGGCAAACTCGGCGTTATCGAAGAGGGTGCGTATGCCGACATTATTCTCGTGGACGGCAACCCGCTCGAAGACCTGTCGGTGATCGGCGCAGTGCCGTCCATGTTCGCTTCGACGCCGCGACCGACGCCGTCTGTCGACACGATTCGCCTCGTCATGAAAGATGGCCAGATCTATAAGAACGCTCTTTAGTCGAATGCGAAGCTTACTCGTAGTCGCTGCTGCTCTGATCTTTATGCAGCCTGCCACGGCGGATGAGTCGGGAGATCAAGCCCGTATATTCCTGTTCGTCGGCGGCAAAGTTCTCAGCTATTACTTCGGCCTCGGTGATGGCAGGAACCACATATAGGTTATCGGAACAGCGTAATTCAAGCCCCCGCTACAAAACTGTGCTGTACTTAAAGACGACGGCGGCCCAACATATTCTCCGTAGGCCTCAGAATCGCTTAGAATCAATGTATTCTCACTTTTGCGCTCAGCTGCGCCCAAGTGAGAGGTAACTCCCTGATTTGCGGGTGTAGTTCAATGGGAGCTTGGAAGAGCGTGCAGCTGCAGTCCTGCGAATGTGTATCGACGCATAGCCCGTCTGCCTGAGCGAAACGAAGACACCATCCGAGACGTCGCGGTAGATCACCTGGTAAGACATCAGCTTCCCAATCGGAGTCGCTGAGTTGGGCAGTCGTATAACCGCTTGATTTCCGTGGTTCTATGACCACCGATATCAACGAGTTATTGTACCCAGAAGTAACCAGCTGATTCACGTGGGCTTCCTGAG
>JBFEXY010000347.1:0-2458 GCA_041562415.1 Woeseiaceae bacterium | reverse complement strand
TGACGGAAAACTGTTGAGCCCCGATGCATTTCTGCCCTCGGCAGTTCGTTTCGGTCTGATGTCGGAGATCGATTTGTGGGCTATCCGGCATTCGGCCGAAGCGTATGCGGAATACGTCGAGGAGAGCCCGCAGCTGAGGCTCTCGATCAACCTGTCTGCGAATGCGTTCGAAAGCGATAACCTGTCGGATTTCGTCGCGTCCGTTTTCGATGAATACGGGGTCCCGGCGAGCCGCATTATTTTCGAGATTACGGAGAGCCTGGCAGTGAGGCGGCCGCGGCACGTGGAGCTGCAAATAGACGCTCTGCGGGCAATGGGCTGCAAGCTAGCGCTCGACGATTTTGGTACCGGCTACAGCTCCTTCAGCTACCTGCAGAAGCTTCATTTCGATTACATCAAGATTGATGGTTCATTTGTCCACGATATCGTGAACAACCCTGTCGACCAGAAGATGATCAAGCTGATCGCGGAAGTCGGCCGTGAAGCTAACATGCAGACCGTTGCCGAGTACGTACAGGATGCGGAGTCGCTGGAACTCCTTGGCGAACTCGGTGTCGATCTCGCACAGGGCTTTTTCGTTGGCCGCCCGACGAGACGCCCGCTTTACAAGTCGACCCCTATCTCACTCAGCTCCAGGCGCAACAAGCGCACGTGGCAATACTAGGGCGCTTCTGAAAACTACCAGGTTGGCCGATTCTCGGAATATGCATGTTGATGGAGGCGGGCATCGTGCGTGCTAAAGTGGTCGGAGAACCAGAATTGCAGATCTGCGGATAGACGCTCTTCAGCATAACCGGCTCCTGAGCGAACCTGGTCGATGATCTCGCGCAGGTCGTCCAGCAACACCTCGTGGTCTTCCTTGTGCTCGGCATAAGCCATGTAGCGCGTTTCGCGCATGAACGCCTCTTCGCGCTCGAAATGAGCGGAGACGAGCGTGTAGATCTCGGAGATTCCCTCGACGACGTCGGCACGGCCGGTGCCGGCCAACATTGCATCATGCAGGGCGTTGATTAATGCGACCAGGACCTTGTGCTCGCTGTCGACCTCCTCGATACCGAGATTGAACTCGTCCTTCCACTCGATAAGGCTCATCGTCGGCGCAGCTCCCGCTCTTTGTTTCGCGCTGCATTTGCGCAGAATAACAGGAGAAGTCCCGCTACACACTTGCGAAATTACTTTAACTTAATACGCCAACGGCAGATTCGAAAAACAGCTTGAAAAACCAAGGATACGGTTTCAAAAGAAAGAGTTGCAGCGGTGGGGAGAAGTTCTAAAGTCAATCCTGAGGCGAAAGCCTCAAGCCAGCAAGTTCGCTTGTTGACGACCGCCCTGCTTGAAGAGGTCCGAGCCTCGTCCAGTGTCGGGGGCGGTGGACGCAAAAAGGCGGAACCTGACGGGAGCGCGGGGAGTGAGAGCTCGCCGAAGGAACGAAAGGAATGCGAAGGTGAAACTCGGAGATGAAGCCGGAGCGTTACGCCGGGTAGCCCGATATCAAGAACGTAGTCGGGTCTGAATTCGGGACGCAGGTCGAAAGGCCGGCAGACTGGATAAAGAGTCGAGTACGCGACAAAGCAGATCTACCCACGCGTCCTCTTACACCGAAAGCGGCCCTAAGGGCCGCTTTCTTTTTTGGGTGCTGTGGCTGCTCTGGACAAGCATTGAACGAACTGCGAGACTCGGCCGCCGTTAACCTGACGTGGAGTTTGCCGATGCTTCGTTTGTGGACCGTCCTTTTCGTCCTTTTCGCATTGTCGGGCGGTGCCCTGGCCGAATCTCCCACGCTCAAACGCATTTCGGAAACCGGCACCATCCGCATTGGTTACGTGCCGGACGCGCCGCCCCTGTCGTTCGTGGATGAAGAGGGTAACGTCGCTGGCTACTCGATTGATCTGTGCCGGCACATTGCGTCGGCCATCCGTTTCGATCTCGGCCTCGAAAAAATCGAAATCGAGTTCATGCCGCTGGTATCCATGGAGGACCGCATAAGCGCGGTTGAGAAACACGACGTGGACATCGAGTGCGGCGCGACTACCGTGACGCTCTCGCGCCGTGAGCGAATCGATTTCACGCTGATGACCTTCATCACGGGAAGCGCTGTCCTGTCTCGCAAGGACAAGGCAATTTCCGCCATCGACCAGCTGGATAAGAAGCGTATTGCCGTCGTCTCGGGCACGACCACGGAAGACGTCGTCCGGCGAGTGGCGGAGGTCAACGACTTTCGCATCAAGCTGACGCCGATCCACACCCATGACGAAGGCATGGAACTGCTCAACAAGGGAAAGGTTGACGGCTACGCCTCTGACAGGGCCATGTTGATCGGACAGGTGTTCCGCAACGCAAACGTGGCCAATGACTACACGATGACCCGCAGCGCCCTGTCATTCGAACCCTACGCATTCATGATCACCCGAGGGGACACCGAGTTCAGGCTGGCGGCCGACCGCGCCCTGGCATCGCT
>JBFEXY010000346.1:0-2464 GCA_041562415.1 Woeseiaceae bacterium | reverse complement strand
GAACTTC
Source organism: Woeseiaceae bacterium (assembly GCA_041562415.1). Classification (GTDB taxonomy): domain Bacteria; phylum Pseudomonadota; class Gammaproteobacteria; order Steroidobacterales; family Woeseiaceae; genus UBA1847. The sequence goes on along the minus strand of JBFEXY010000346.1, from coordinate 2,457 downwards.
ACGGTGCGTCTGCCATTCACGCTCGCCATAACGCAGGCACTGATCGTGCGCACCGGTGAAGAGGTTTACGCGCTGCCGCTTCCGTCCGTAGAGGGCGTGGCGCGGATCCCGAGGGGGGAGCTCGAGAACCTGCTCAGCCAGAGCGAACCGAGCTACCAGTACGGCGAAGAAACCTACCGCTTCCGGCACCTCGGCATGTACCTCGGAGGGCAGGCTGCGGTCCTTCCGAAGGACGAGCCGTTCGTATCCGTCATCCTGGTTCGCGCCGGCGAATTTTCCGCCGCACTTCTAACCGACGAGATGCTCGCCAGCCGCGAGATCGTCGTCAAATCGGTCGGACCGCAGCTTGCGAGCATCCGCGGGATTACGGGTGCGACGATACTCGGCGACGGCCGCATCGTGCTGATCCTGGATATCAATGCGCTCGTTCGCACCGGTGCGCCGGTCGTAGAGCTGAAGAGGGCGGCGCCGACGCCCGGCGACGTCCGTCCGATTGCGCTGGTCGTCGACGATTCGATTACGGTACGTCGCGTCACCGAGCGCTTCCTGCACCGCCACGGCATGCGTGTGTTGACCGCAAAGGACGGACTCGACGCGATCAGCGTACTGCAGGACACGAAGCCGGACGTCATACTTCTCGACATCGAAATGCCGCGCATGGACGGCTACGAGTTTGCCTCCCATGTTCGTAATGACGAGCGTTACGCGGACGTGCCGATCATCATGATTACTTCCCGGGTGGGCGACAAACATCGTGCGCGCGCTATCGAAATTGGCGTGAATGATTACCTGGGCAAGCCATACCAGGATGCACAGCTGCTCGAAGCGATCCAGCGCCAACTTGAGGACAGAGGAATCCAGCTCCAGTGAGTGCCGAAGCCGACGAACTATACAGCCTGCTCGTACCGCTCGCCGAAGAACGGCTGATCGTGCCGCGTGCCTGTGTCGCGGAGGTCGTGCGTTACTCGGCGCCGCAGCAGGAACCCGGCGCACACAACTGGATGCTCGGGACGGTCAACTGGAACGGGCGGGCGCTGCCCGTCGTCTCGTTCGAGGGCACACTCGGCAAGGACGTGCCAGCAGCCACCGGCCGCACCCGTATCGTGGTCTTTAACGCGATCACGGGCCAGCTGAAGACCGGCTTTTTCGGCGCGATAACGCAGGGTTTCCCGCAGCTCGTGCGCGTGAATCGGGACGTGCTGCAGCTCGATTCGACGGAAGGCTGGCCCAAGGATGCGCCCGTACTCTGCCGGGTAAAGATGATCAACGAATTCCCGTTGATTCCCGATCTCGAGCGCATGGAAGCCATGCTGGCGCGGGAATCGCTGCAGGCCTGATCCGCAACGCCGCGTTACAGGTCGCCCCACAGCGCCTGCGCTATCGCGATCGCGGCCACGGCCGCAGTCTCGGTGCGCAGGACGCGCGGCCCGAGCGTAACCGGCTCGAAACCCGCGAATTCCGCGTCGTCGTATTCGCGTTCGCTGAAGCCACCCTCGGGCCCCACGAGCAGGCAGAGTCCGGCCTCGACCGTCTCGACGCCGCCGAGCGGCTTGCCCGCGCCCGGTCGGAGAATGAGGTGGACGGCATCGCCGGCACGGCCCATGCCGAGCCAGTCGTTCAGAGGCAGCGGCGTGTCTACCAGGGGCGGCCTGATGCGCCCCGATTGTTCACAGGCGCTTGCCGCAACCCCCTGCCAGTGCATCCGGCGCTTTTCGGCGCGCTCGCCGTCGAGCTTCACGACGCCGTAGTCCGTGAGCACCGGCGTTATGCGGGCGACGCCAAGCTCGGTCGCCTTCTGCACTACGAAGTCCATGCGTTCGCCGCGCGAGATGCCCTGTACGAGGTGGATCTCAAGTTCGGGTTCCGCCGTGTTTTCGACGGCCTCATGCAGCAACAGCGTCACGCGGTTCTTGCCGAACCTGCTGATCGTGGCGGACCACTCGCCATCGTCGCCGTTGAAAACGTGCACGGTATCGCCGGTGCGCAGGCGCAGCACCCGCCCGAGATAACGCGCGGCCTCGTCGCCGAGACGTAACTCGGCTCCGGCCGCGAGCTTTTCGGCAACATGGAGTCTTTTCAATGCCATGATCGCTGTGTCTTTATCGCATCGGCGTTGACAGCTAATGTCTGCACAGAGGACTATCGGCAATCGACCCGCAGTTGGCAACCAATGAAGCAGTCTTTCACCGTTGATGCGGATACGGGCCTGATCGAACCGGCGCGGCAATGCCCGAGCCCGAACCGGGATGCGCGCCCGCCGGGTGAGGAACCCCGACTGGTCGTCCTGCACGGAATCAGCCTGCCGCCCGGTTGCTTCGGTGGTCCGGAGATCGAGCAGTTATTCTGCAACTGTCTGGACTGGCATGCGCATCCGTATTTCGCGGAGATACGTGGCCTCGAGGTATCCGCTCACCTGCTCGTGAGACGCGACGGCGACGTCGTGCAATTCGTTCCCTT
>JBFEXY010000345.1:0-2467 GCA_041562415.1 Woeseiaceae bacterium | reverse complement strand
CCGGATCGGTGGCAAGTAGCAACACTGCGGCCGGAAGCGACAAAACGAGTGTTTTTGGCGCAAACAGCTTCATATTCACAATATTAGTCGATTCACAGCACGCCTGCCGTCGTGCCTCCTGGTTCGACCAGGCGGCGGCTGTCCGGGGGGCACGAACAGCGATATGCCGATACAGCGAATGAGTGACGCATGTGGTAAAACGCTGGCTATGAATCAAGTGTTTGAACAGCGTCTCGGCGCCCTGCAGGCCCACAGCGATGCGCCTGTCGCCGGCGGGCGGAGGGGTATCGAGAAGGAAGCCCTGCGCGTTACTTCTGACGGTTACCTCGCGCAGACACCGCACCCGGAGGGTCTGGGTTCGGCGCTGACCAATCGCTTTATAACAACCGACTTTTCAGAGGCGCTGCTCGAGTTCGTTACGCCGGCGCTTGGCAGCACCTGGGAGGCACTGCAGGTCGTCTGCGATATACACCAGTTTACTTACCGGCACCTGGGTGATGAATTGCTGTGGTGTGCCAGCATGCCGTGCCGCATACCTGCCGATGCGGATATACCGCTGGCACGATACGGCAACTCCAATGTCGGTCGCATGAAGACAATTTACAGGCGCGGTCTCGGGCATCGTTACGGCCGCAGTATGCAGACGATCGCCGGGGTTCACTTCAATTACTCGCTGCCCGAGTCTTTCTGGCCGGTCTATCAGGAGATTCTTGGCGAGGAGGCAAGTGACAGCGAATTTCGTTCAAAGCACTATCTCGGCCTGGTTCGAAACTTCCGACGTTACGGATGGATCATCCTGTACCTGTTCGGCGCTTCGCCGGCTCTGTGCAAGTCATTCGGTGGCGGCAAGGAGCTGTCGATGCCGGAACTCAATAAGGAGACCTACTACGAACCCTTCGGGACGTCACTGCGCATGAGCGACCTCGGCTACAACAACCAGACGCAGGCCGGCATCTCGATTTCACTGAACCGGCTGGATGAATACATCCGCGATCTCAGCGAGGCAATCCGGACGCCGGAACCAGCCTACGAAGTGATAGGCGTTATCAGGGACGGCGAGTATCAGCAGCTGAGTACGAACAAACTGCAGATCGAAAACGAATACTACAGTCCGATCCGGCCGAAGCGCGTTGCCCAATCGGGCGAGCGGCCTACCGCGGCGCTCAGGCGGGGCGGAATCGAGTATGTCGAGATTCGCTCCCTCGACATCAGTGTCTCCGACCCGGCCGGCATCAATCAGAATACTATGCGCTTCATCGAGGCATTCCTTATCTACTGCCTGCTCGAGGAAAGCCCGCCTTTCGACCCTGAGTCCTTCGCAGAGGCACTGCAGAATCAGTCATTGACGGCGAAACGTGGCAGAGAGCCGGGCCTCCTGCTTCGACGCCACGGTAAACCGGTCGATCTCCAGGACTGGGCGGGCGAAGTAGTCGACAAGGTCGCCGCCATCGCGGAGCTCATCGATCGCCAGGAAGACGACGGCAGCTACCGGGATGCGGTCTCGTTAGCGGCATCGCAGGTCAGGGAGCCGGAAAGCACGCCGTCTGCGCGCTTGCTGCAGGAGCTTTACGATTCGGACTGCAGCTTTTTCGAATTCGCGCTCGATGTCGCGCGTCGCGACAAAGCCTATTTCTCCTCGATCGCTCCGATGCCGCCGGAACGTGCGCAGCAGATTGAAAGGGAAGCCCTCGAATCAGTTCAACGCCAGCATGACATCGAAGCCGCGGACGAGATAAGTTTCGAAGAATACCTGGCGCGCTATTTCGCGTCCGGCTGACTCAGAAGGGAACCTCCTCGCCATCGCGCCAGGCAGCTTCGCGATGCAGCGCCTGCAACCGCCGGGTCAGGTCTCCGGGGGCCCCGTTGCCGATCACGCGGCCGTCGGCCTCGAGAACGGGTGTCAGCTCTCCCATGGTCCCGGAGGTGAATACTTCGTCAGCGGTATACAGCTCGGTCAGGGACAGGTTGCGTTCCTCGGCGGGTATGCCCTGATCACGGCAGATATCGAGAACCATCTGCCGCGTCAGCCCGGGGAGGCAGGCATCGGCGTGTGGCGTGCAGACCGTGTCGCTTCGCACGATAAACAGGTTCGTATCATTGGTCTCCGAAACGAAGCCGTTGAGGTCGAGCATGATCGCACTGTCGACTCCCGCCACATTGGCCTCGATCGCCGCAAGTATGTTGTTGAGAAGGTTGTTGTGATGGATCTTTGAGTCGAGACACGAGGGCGTGTTACGACGTGTCGAGGCCGAAACGACGCGAATTCCGTCATCGGAGTAGACAGGTGGTTTCCACTCGGCAAGAACGATCAGCGAGCAGCCGGACCGGTTCAATTTCGGGTTCATGCCCGACGTTATTTTCTCGCCGCGAGTCAGCGTGAGGCGGATATGCGCCCCGTCGCGCATGTCATTGGCTTTGAGCGTTTCGAAGACCGCTTCGCGAATTTCCTTGGAAGACGGTACCGCGG
>JBFEXY010000344.1:0-2470 GCA_041562415.1 Woeseiaceae bacterium | reverse complement strand
GATCGTTCTGGTAGGCGAGCAGGGACGCCTGCGCATGGTCCCTGGCCTGTATAAGGATGCGTTCCTCGTACAGCGCCAGGCGGCGAGAAAGCTCCTGCCAGCGCGCATATTCCGCCGTGAGCCGACTCTCCAGCGATCGCCGCAGGCGCTCCTTGTCGGCAAGTGAAGCACTCCGGTCCTGAAGGGCTGCAGACAACGTGCTGTCGATCGACTTCTTGCGGAAGAACGGCAGGTCAACGGTGACGCCGACGGTAATGAAGTCCGACCGCGGATCCCCGTTCGGCAGCGAACCGTTGCGGTGCGCGTAGCCGACGTCAAGCGCCCAGCCCGGCCTGTTGCGCTGTTCTGCAAGGTCCACGCTGGAGTCCTGTGCGGCGATGTGTGCATCCGCCGCCTGCAGCGTCGGATGTGCCTGCAAGGAAACGAGCAGATCTTCGAGCGGCGGTGCGCCGCCCCACTGCGGCAGCTTGTCCGCGACGCGCCTTTCGGCATCGTCGCCGATCCACTGGCCGAGCTGTGCGCGGGCGCGCCGCTGTTGCCGTTCGATGTCAATCAGGCGATCGTCCAGCCGGCTCAGCTCCAGTTCGGCCCGGAGCACGTCCTGCTGATTGCGGCGCCCGACGGCATACAGGGATCGCGTGATGGTTGCGAGATCGGCGAAGAACGGCCGTGACTCGGTGACCATTTCGCGGGCCCTGGTCCAGTAATAGAGGTCGAGCCACGCAATCCGCGTCGCCGTCAGAACGTCGTCGCCGCGCGCATCGGCCTCGTGCGCCTGCGCCTCGGCTAGCCGGGTGAATTTGAGGTTACTGAGCGAGCGCGTGTCGCCACGGGGGAAAGCCTGCCGATACACGGCGCCGGCGTTCGTCATTCCTTCGGTCGTGAATCCGCCCGACTCGATCGGGTAATTGTTCAATCCCAGGCGCAGCATAGGATCGGGCAGCGCGCCGGCGACGACGGCTTGCTCTTCGAGCGCGGCGGCACGCGCCCGCAAGGCCCGCTGGCCCGGTTCGGAAGCAAGCGCGAGGTCTTCCGCTTCCGCGATGGTCAGCGGAACGTCGTGCTGCGCGTTCGCTTGAGTGTGTGGCCAGGCCAGCAGTCCAAGAACGGCGACCAGGCCAAGTATCACCGGGCGGATCGGTGCCCGGAGATCGTATACGGTGTCGGGGCAATCCCCGAATTTAAGATGCATCAGACAAACTCCTGCGATGAAAACCGAAACAAAACGGTCTACAGCAAGGAGCGGTCTAATCCAGGAATACGCAGTTCAGCAGGTGAAGGGCTGGTGAGAACCAGTCCGGATCAGGAGGGTCGGCCGCCGTCGTCGCGAAACCGACGACATCGAGTGGGGCTTGCGGAAATGCAGGCGGCGCCATCGGTGCCGGCTCCGACTGGTCTTTCAGCTTGGGTTGCAGAGAGCGGCCTTCATGAGCCATCGAGCCGGCGTCGTCGCAATCGGACATCAAGGCATCGCAACCCGCGCCGGCCGCGTCTCCATGGTGTCCATGGTGCGCAGCCATCTCGTCCATTTGCTCCGGCGGGCAGTGCGGGCAGTCGTGCTCGGCGCCTAACGCGAGCGCGCACGGGGCGACGACGAGATTCAGCCAGAACAAGCCGAGCACGGCGAGCAACCGGCCGCTTGCCGGCAGCGATCGTGCGCTGTTTTCGCTTGTCGTATTCACCGTGAAAGTGCCCTGGAAGCCACCGATTTCGGGTCGTCTGATCCTAATAGATAGATTGTTTCGAATTGTATTTCAAGGAATTACTTCGATTTTAGACCAAGAATATATGCTATTAGTTCGCTGCGGCATGTACGGGAAATACGAAATTGGCGGTGGCGAAGCGAAATGACAGCGAAAAGCCAAATCGAATTAAGTCACCTCAGCAAGTCATTCACCGAGGGACGACGCCAGCATCTCGTGCTGGACGACGTAGGCGCCCAATTTCAGCGTGGCGAGACGATTGCGGTTCGCGGCCGTAGCGGCTCGGGCAAGTCGACATTGCTGAACCTCATTGCCGGTATCGATACGCCGGATGCCGGCCGCGTCTTCGTTGCCGGTATCGACCTGACCGGCCTGGCCGAGCGCGACCGCACCTTGTTCCGGCGTGAGCATATTGGCTTCGTCTACCAGGCGTTCAACCTCGTGCCGACGCTCAATGTCGCGGACAATATTCGCCTCGTTCTCGAACTCAATCGAATACCTGTGCGCGAGGCGCAGCAGCGCATCGAGGAATTGCTCGCTGCCGTCGGTCTTGCGGATCGGGCGGACAGTTACCCTGATGTGCTGTCGGGTGGCGAACAACAGCGCGTCGCGATCGCGCGTGCGCTCTGCCACGAGCCTGCCGTGATACTCGCGGACGAGCCGACCGGTAACCTCGACGACAGCACGGCCGAAGTCGTGCTCGAGCTGCTGGATCGGCTGGTGCGCGAGCGCGGCGGCACGATGCTGATCGCGACGCACAGTGCGAG
>JBFEXY010000343.1:0-2487 GCA_041562415.1 Woeseiaceae bacterium | reverse complement strand
TGGGTGTGACCGTGCAGCAGGATCTCGACACCGTGTTCCGAAATAGTCTCTCTCACCGCGTCCGGATTGACGTCCACAATCGACTCGCTGAGCGTCTTATTGCGCTCCTGGCTTTGTGAGCGCACATGTTTCGCGATCGCGATACGCTCTTCGAGCGGTTTGTCGAGCATCATCGACTGCCATTCGGGATTGCGTGTCATTACGCGCACCTGCTGATACTCGACGTCATCGGTGCACATGGCATCACCGTGGCTCAACAACACTGACTTACCGTAGAGTTCGAGCGGGTAGGGGTCGGGCAGGATTGTTACGCCAGTCTCTGCTGCGAACCTCTCACCGATCATGAAATCACGGTTGCCGTGCATGAAGTAGACAGGTACGCCGCTGTCTGTAAAGGCACGCAGAGATCGCTTGATCGATGCGTAGTACTCGTCGGGATCGTCGTCGCCGACCCAGTACTCGAAAAAATCGCCCAGTATGTACAGAGCCTCGGCATCAGCGGCTTCGTCCTCGAGAAAATCGAGAAACTGTTCGCCGATCTCTGGATGACCAGCCTCGAGATGCAGGTCGGAAATGAAAAGTGTGGTCATGTCAGTCGTACGTCACTCGCGATATTTTCTTGATGACTATCGGCACCGTGGGCACGTCGGAACGCAGTTTGCCCTGTGGGCCGGTCCTGACCGATACGATCTCGTCCACGACTTCCATGCCCTCGATGACGTAGCCGAAGACCGCATACCCCCAACGATTGTTGCCGGAATCCAGGCGCACGTTGTCGGCCACGTTGATGAAAAACTGCGTGTTGGCCGAGTGGGGATCGTTAGTGCGAGCCATCGCGATCGTGCCGCGCATGTTGCTCATACCGTTGCCGGACTCATTCGGGATGGTCGCTTCGTCCTCTTTTAGCTCGAGGCCGGGCGTGTAGCCGCCGCCCTGTGCCATGAATCCCGGGATTACGCGGTGGAAGATCAGGCCGTCGTAGAAACCAGTGTCAACGAGCTTCAGGAAATGGCCGACTGTGATCGGCGCCAGTTTGCCTTCGAGTTCGAGCTTTATATCGCCCATCGTGGTTTCGATCAGGATGTGAGGGTGAGCCGGAACCTTGTCGGCCGCCAGTGCAAGGCTGCTGGCCAGCGCGAGGGCCAGGGCAATCATGATCTTCCTCATGCCGGAATATCCTCGTTCAGGCGTTACGGGAGGGCGACCATAGCACTGTTTGGGCACAACTCGAAGTAGGGATTACCTGCTACAAAGACGTAACTGCTTGATTGACGGGCTCCCGGCGCGCCCGTATTATCGTGCCCCCGCAGGACCCGGCTCAGGCCGGGTTTTGTGTGGCAGAATGTCTGGCATCGGGGCATGGCGCAGTCTGGTAGCGCATCTGCTTTGGGAGCAGAGGGTCGGCGGTTCGAATCCGTCTGCCCCGACCAGTATTTCTGCCGCGGCAGAGTATTCGATTACATGGCGCCCGTAGCTCAACCGGATAGAGCATCGGCCTTCTAAGCCGAGGGTTGCAGGTTCGAGTCCTGCCGGGCGCGCCAGAATGCCTGGCTTTTAGTAAGATGCGCGAAACCGTGGTGGGCGTAGCTCAGTTGGTAGAGCCCCGGGTTGTGATCCCGGTCGTCGTGGGTTCGAGTCCCATCGTCCACCCCACTTTCCCGTCGCTTCTTGATTCGTGGTCCTTTCCAGGGGACCGGGATCGATTCCCATGTGATCCCGGTCGGTCTTTCTGATGTGGGCCCTGCCACCGGTTGATTTACCGCTCGCTTGAAGTGGGGTTCGAGTCCCATCGTCCACCCCATTCTTTCTAATTCCCGCAATCATCCCCGGCGTCGAGTAACGCCCGTTGCTCGTCAGTCGGCGTCTCGTCCGGGAAACTGCCCGCATCGAATACGACCAGCCATTCGCCGTCGTCGTTCAGCCGCCACACTGAATTGAACGTGCCCCAGCCCTCTGTCGCGTGACCATTCTCGTCCTTGCCGATAATTCGGTAGGGCCCACGCGTCAATGCCAGGTCGCCGGATTCCAGAACTTCGACGAACTGCGGTCGCCACTTGATCAGTGGCCCATCGTCCGCAAAGAACACACGCCAGGCTTCTGCTATCGCCTCGCGGCTGCGGTCAACCTTGTTGCCCACGAACCTGGCGTCCGGATCGATAAACGTCGGGAACAGGTTACGATTCAAGTTCTCGACGGACTTGCTGAAGCCGATTTCCCGGCAACGCACCGTTTGCTCGGGGTCCGCAAGTGCCGGCAAGGCCAACGCCGTCAGCACCAGAAATATCGACCAATTTTTCATGGGCAGACCCTCGAAGGTTTTTGCCAGATTCTCCAGTTTGAGCTAGTATCGCGCGTCCAGCCAGCCGGCCCAAGGTCTTTTCCAATGGCCGGCAATGAACGAAGGGCCTCTAGCTCAATCAGGCAGAGCAACGGACTCTTAATCCGCAGGTTCGGGGTTCGATTCCCCGGGGGCCCACCAACCAATGA
>JBFEXY010000342.1:0-2492 GCA_041562415.1 Woeseiaceae bacterium | reverse complement strand
TGGGTGATCATCGATCAGAACCGGATCGATCAGTTCGCCGAAGCGACCGGTGATTACCAGTGGATCCATGTTGATACCGAGCGTGCTGCGGCGGAAATGCCCTCGGGCAAGACCATTGCTCATGGCTATCTTACGCTGGCGCTGATCCCTGCGCTTACCGGCAATTTTGTCGAGATCGAGAACCTGGCCCGGGCGATCAACTTCGGCGTCAACAAGGTCCGTTTCTACACGCCGGTGCAGGTTGGCGATCGCGTCCGTGCACGCGCGACCGTGCTGCAGGCCCGTCGGCGGGCAGGCGCGCTCCTGCTGACGTCAGAAACGCGCATCGAAGTGGAAAACGAGCGCAAACCTGCCTGCGTTGCCGAGACGCTCGGCATGTATTTCTTCGGCGAGTAGGCCCCGCCGACGAGTCCCGGTCAGCGCGCGTGCAGCCAGCCGGGAAGGAAGGCGTAAGGGTCCCTGTCCACCGCCGTGTTCCATGCAACGTTCGACCGGTCCAGCAGCCTCTCCATAGTGCCATCCTTGCAGGCATCGAACAGCTCCGTCGCGCCGCCGACATGCTCGCCACCGATGTAGATCTGCGGAATCGTCTTCAGCCCCGTTCGCTCCAGCAGGGCCGCCCGGATCTTGCCGCCCTTGTTGTCCTTCTGGTACTCGACTGAATCCAGGTCGATTGACCGGTACGGGATTTCATATTCTGCAAACATTTTGCGCACCGACCAGCAGAATTCGCACCACTCCAGGGCGAATAGTACGACCGGGTTGTCGGGATCGTGTATTGCCTCGTCCACGAACGCCAGCGCATCCGCCGGTGCTGCGGATTTGTCTTCCTCTTCGGCTTCCGCGGGCGGTGCCGGCGGCGGCGTATCGAAGCGGTAGTTCGGCGTCGAACGCGCTATCTCCTGCTCTTCCGGCGTCATGTCTGCGGGGATGTTCTCGAACAGCGGTGTGCTCAGGTAGCGTTCGCCGGTGTCCGGGAGCATGCACAGAATATTCGTGCCGGGCTCGGCTTTCTCAGCAACGGCCATGGCGCCTGCGAGCGTCGCGCCGGCGGACACTCCCACGAATATTCCTTCTTCGGTAGCGAGCAACCGGGACAGCCTCATGGCGTCGTCGCCGTTGATCGGAAGGATATCGTCGATGTACTTCGCGTCGACGGCATCTTCGGTCAGCTGCGGGATGAAATCCGGCGTCCAGCCCTGCATCAGGTGCGGACGGAACAGCGGGTGGCTGTCCTTCGGTGCACCGTCGGCCAGGCGTTCCTGACGTATGCCGCTGCCAAGGATGGGCGAATTGTCCGGCTCGCACACCACGATCCGCGTTTCGGGGCTTGCCTCTCTCAACACACGAGACACGCCCTTGAGCGTGCCGCCCGTGCCGTAACCGGTGACCCAGTAATCGAGCTTCGTATCCGAGAAAGCTTCCAGGATCTCGGGCGCGGTCGTGCGTGAATGTGCATTTGCGTTTGCTTCGTTTTCGAACTGTCGCACCAGGAACCAGCCATGCTTCTCTGCCAGTTCAACAGCCTTGGCCAGCATGCCGCTGCCCTTCAGTGCGGCCGGGGTCAGCACGACCCTGGCACCGAGGAAGCGCATCAACTTGCGCCTTTCGATGCTGAAACTCTCGGCCATCGTTACGACGAGCGGATAGCCTTTGCAAGCGCAGACCATCGAGAGTCCTATACCTGTATTGCCGCTGGTCGCCTCGATGACGGTCTGCCCCGGGCGGAGCGCTCCGCTCCGTTCCGCTTCTTCGATGACGCCGAGCGCAAGGCGGTCCTTTACAGATCCCATGGGATTGAAAGACTCGATCTTCACATACAGGTTGACGTGGTCCGGCGCAATCTTGTTGAGCCTCACGATCGGCGTCTTGCCGACGGTTTCGAGGATACTGTTGTAGCGTGACACCATGGCAACGATTCTCCGTCCTCACTTTTCGAGGATTGCGTAGCGCACCATTGTACCGCGGTAGCGCGTCTGCCCCCGCATCAGTTCGGCGAGCCGGCCGTGGACGCGATCGTCCCAGTAGTTCCATCGTTCGACGAACGATTTCGCCATGTCGTAGTCGCCGGCGTACTGCAGCTGTAAGATCTCGCTTAGCAGGCCGCTCACGACTTCGTGGTAGCGCTCGTAGTCGACCGCCAGCAGCGCCGAATCGCCCCGCCGTTCGATGAGGCCGTGCTCCATGAAGTAGTTGAACTGCATCAGCTGCATGTTCTGGTACGGCTGCTCGGGCCTCGGCCGTACGACCTGTAAGGTCCTCCGTATACCATCGGCATAGTGCGCGCGCAGACCCTGCTCATCGTAGTAGCCGATCTCCAGCAAGGTCGGTGCTGCATGCAGCGACACCAGGTCGGATTTCATTTCCTCGACGAGATCTGCGTATTCGGCGAGCGCCTCGGCCAGGTTGCGCCCGTCGGCGGTCAGGCTCACGCCGAGGTAGTGGCCGATCTCGTGCCAGAGCGTGCGGTTGAAGCTGCCGTCGATGGTCAG
>JBFEXY010000341.1:0-2511 GCA_041562415.1 Woeseiaceae bacterium | reverse complement strand
GGGGACGCCACCAACCGCCACATCGAAACCCTTTTGCCGCAGCTTGTCGGCTTCCTTGTTCGCGGCTTCCTCGGAGAAATAGCCACGGTAACTGACACAGCCGACGACCGGGTAACACCACTCGCGCGGATCGAGCGAGAATTCGGGCGCGGCGAACACGTTCCAGACCACGAAGTCGCGTTCCAGATCGGAATAGGACCGGTAACTCTTGTTATCGGGGAGACCCAGTTCGTCGATGGAAAACTGTCTCGCTTCCTGCACGACGCGGAGCCGTCGGCTCAGTTCCTCCGTCGTGTCGGGACTCGCGAGGACTTCGTCGATCGGCTCCCGCTTGCTCAAAACCTCGATCTGGCCCCGCGTTGCCTGGACGTAGTAGCAAGCCGGCAGCAGGACACAAAGCCCGAGCACCGCGACTGTTCTGGAGAAAGATTTCGAATTCACGGGCAGCGTACCAAGGTCGGTTTGCTAGAATCGCACGATGCAAGTGTACCTCGTCGGTGGCGCTGTTCGTGATGAGCAGCTCGGACTCCCCGTGAAAGAACGGGACTGGTGCGTCGTTGGGGCAACACCGGCGGAGATGACTGACGCCGGTTACAAACAGGTTGGCAAGGATTTCCCCGTCTTCCTGCACCCGGAAACCGGCGAAGAGTATGCGCTCGCCCGCACCGAACGTAAGACAGCGGCCGGCTACCACGGTTTCGAGTTCCATACGGACCCCGGGGTCACGATCGAGGATGACCTCGGAAGACGCGACCTGACCATAAACGCGATTGCCAGGCATGCGGATGGTGATCTCGTGGATCCTTTCGGTGGCGTTGCAGACATCCGGAACCGCATCCTGCGCCATGTGTCCGACGCATTCGTTGAAGATCCGGTGCGCGTATTGCGGGTTGCGCGATTCGCGGCGCGATTCGCGTCCCTCGGGTTCGTAATCGCGCCGGAAACGATGACGCTTATGGGTACGATGACCGCCAACGGCGAGATTGACGCACTGGTCCCGGACCGCGTTTGGAAGGAAACGGAGCTGGCGCTCCTCGGGCCGGACAGCCGTATCTTTTTCGAGACCCTGCGCACATGCGGGGCCCTGAAAGTATTGTTCCCGGAAGTGGACAGGCTATTTGGCGTACCGCAGCCTGAGCAATGGCATCCCGAGATCGATACGGGCGTTCATGTGATGATGGTGCTCGATCAGGCCGAAAAGCTTTCGCCTGATCTCGAGGTACGCTTTGCCGCGCTGGTGCACGATCTCGGCAAGGGCACGACTCGCAAGCATAGCCTGCCCAGCCACCCCGGGCACGAGCGCCGCGGCGTGAAACTCATTCGCCGCCTGGCGGAGCGCCTGCCGGTTCCGAATGCGTGTCGCGACCTGGGAATCCTCGTATCGGAGTACCACACCCACTGCCACCGCGCCTTCGAGCTGCGCGCGGCGACCATGCTGCGCATACTGGAGGCGACGGACGCATTTCGGCGTCCGCGGCGATTTGAACAGTTCCTGCTGACCTGCGAAGCCGATGCAAGGGGCCGCGAGGGGCTGGAGAATCGACACTACACCCAGGTCGATCTGCTGCGCGGTGCTCTTGCCGCAGCCAACAGTATCGATGCAGCCGCAATTGCGGCTGAAAACGAAGGAAGGAACATCGGCGACGCGATTCGTCGCGAGAGACTTGCAGCCGTGGAAGCGTTTCGCGCCGGCTTTCAACCCCCCCCGTAGAAATACAGGAAGACCGAGAAGACGGTCACCTGACCGTAGTTTTCGGAATCGTCGTAACCCAGGCCGAACTCGATGTCGTTGCGATTGCTGATCGGTGTCAGGAAACGTAACGAATAGGAATTGGTTCGGCTGCCGGCGACCGCACCCTCCCATTGGGCAGCCTCGAACTCGAGCCGTTTCAGCGCAAAATCAAAGCCAAGGCTGATGCTTGCCCTGTAGTCTACGAGCGTATTGATAAGGCTGAGCCGCGTCACGGAAATCAGGTTGACGATATCGCGGTTGGGATCGAGACGCAGATTGACGCTGTAGTCGTAGCTCATGCCTTTGAACCTGACGTCCACGTTTTCCGAAAGGTCGAGGCGTGCGCCCAGACCGTAGCCGTTTGCGTCGAAGTTCACCTGGCGCCGTCGGAAGAAATCGAAGTCCGGCAACTCGAGTTCGAAATCACGGAATTCGTAGTCGAAACTGAGGGAACCCCTGTTGCCGCGGAAATACACGGAGACGCGCGCGTCTGCCGAGTCGAGCACGCTGTTGTCACCCCAATAGGCAAGTCCGAGCCGCAAGCCTGCCGGATCGAAGAAATGGTCCAGGCCGACATCGGCATACCACGTTTCGAGTTCGTCGCGTATTGGTAGCTCCACGCTGCTACGCGCCGCACCCGCGGACAACCAGGTTTCTTCGCCGACCGCCAGGTCACCGAACAGTGCTGCCGCCAGGCCATCGGCGGAATCTCCCTCCAATCCGCCAGCAATCACGTATTCGCCGGCCGCCCAGCAATTTCCGGACATCAGCAGGACAGC
>JBFEXY010000340.1:0-2525 GCA_041562415.1 Woeseiaceae bacterium | reverse complement strand
CGCCACGGTAGCCTTTTGCCAGGTTGATGTGGGCAATTCGCATGTTCATAGAAGCCCGCGGGTCTGGAATGGCCGCTAGCGTATCATGCTCGCAATCTACGCCCGTGTCGTTCGTTGCGGGCCGCCGGGCAAGGGAATAGAGTATTCAGCTGTCGGCTCCGCCGGGAAACAGGAAACTCAAAATGTGTGGCTTCGTCGGCGGGACGGATCCTTCCTGGGATTTCACTGCTGCACTCGCATCCATCGAACACCGCGGGCCGGATGACGGTCGCCTGCATCTCGACGGCCCGGTACGGGTGGGGTTTCGGCGGCTGTCGATCATCGACCTCGACGCCGCAGCGATGCAGCCAATGTTTGCCGACGACGGCGAGACCTGGATCGTATTCAACGGCGAGATTTATGGTTTTCTCGCACTTCGTAGCGAACTGGAGCGGCTCGGCCACGTCTTTCGCACACGCTCGGACACGGAAGTGCTGCTGCGAGCCTACCTGGAGTGGAGCGACGGCTTCATCGATCACGTCGACGGCATGTTCGCAATTGCGGTGTGGGATGCAAGGGACAGGAAGCTGAGGCTGTACCGGGACCGGCCGGGCATCAAGCCCCTTTACTATTATTACGACGGCCGACGATTCGCATTTGCGTCGGAATTGAAGGCCATCGAGGCCGCGCTCGATGCAGCCGATCTAAGCGTCGACGAAACGGCACTCTACGATTTCCTCGGGTACCGCTACGTACCCGCGCCCAAGACGCTTTACAGGAACTGCTTCAAGCTGCCGCCGGCGCACTGCGTTGTATTTGAACCGGATACCGGCAAGCTCTCGAACCCGGCACCGTTCTGGTCAGGGCCGGTTCCGGAGCAGGCTCGTGAAATCTCCGCCGACGAGGCCGCAGAGGACTTGCGTGCGCTTATCAATGAGTCCGTTAGCGACCAGATGATCTCCGATGTGCCGCTGGGTTTTTTCCTGTCGGGCGGCGTCGATTCCAGCACCATCGTCGCTGCAGCATCCGGGCTCGGCGCCAACGTATCGACATTCTCGATCGGCTTCGATTCCGACGAGAAGTCGGAAACCCCTTTCGCACGGGAAGTCGCCAGCTTGTTTGGAACGCAGCACCACGAGCGCATGTTGTCCCAGGCCGCGGCGGGCGACTTGCTGCCGAATCTGAAGGAATGGTTCGATGAGCCTTTTGCCGATGAGTCAGCAATGCCCACGTACCTCGTTTCCAGGGTGGCGCGGGAAAACGTCACGGTAGTATTGACCGGCGACGGCGGCGACGAAGTATTTGGCGGCTACAGTACCTACCCGCGCTTCGCGCGTTACGAACGACTGCCATCGTGGCCCGCGTTTATGGATCGGTTCGCACATCGCCTGCGCAAGCCTTTCGGGCGCCGCAGCGCGGTCGCCCGTATGACGCGGGTACTCGAATTCGCTTTCGGTAAAGGTCCGGCCTTGTGGGCGAGAATCATGCACGGCATGCCGCATGCGGCCAAAGACGGGTACAGGGAGCGCTTCAATATCCCAGACGACTACGACGACTGGTGGCATTACCGCGAGCACTGGCGCGACGACCTGCCGGTCCGGACGCGCCTGCAACTCCTGGACTTTCATACCTTCATGCCCGGCATGGTGCTCACGAAAGTCGATCGCACCAGCATGGCAGTATCGCTCGAAGCAAGGGTGCCGTTCCTCGCCCGGAAGATCATCGAATTTTCGTTTGCTCTGCCCGAAGACATCCGCTACCACGATGGCGAACTCAAGGGCATCCTGAAGTACGCCTACAAGGACATCCTGCCGCACAATATCCTGCACCGGCGGAAGAAGGGCTTTGGCATCCCCCGCTACTACCTCAAGGACCTGGACGGCGGGAAGCCGGTCCAGGAGCACCTGCTGCAGAGCCTGTTCCTTTGACAGGACGGCGGGGCGGGTTGGATTCGCCACGCAGACCGCAATATCCTGAATAGTCGGACTGATCCGCAACGCGCCAGTCATCGGTTATGCAGCGTCAACTCTTCGCAGCGATCATTATGGCGGTCCTCGCCGCCGCCCAGGCGGGCTGCGCATCCACCGGCCAGCCTGCAGGTTCATCGGTGACAGACGACCGACCACCGTTTCTCGCGCTGAGCATCACCCGGCAGCCTTCCGCGGACTTTTCGAACACGCCGGCCACCGCCTCGATGAAGACCAAGGAAAACCAGGTATTCGCAGGTTTCCACCGATTCAAGACCGGTAACGGGACGCTCGACTTCGGTCTCGACTACCAGTACACGCGCTACGTCTATGACGGCATCGACGGCCGTAATCGCGACCTGCATCGCTTCCAGTTCCCGATTCGATACCAGGGCAAGGCTAACGGGTGGAAGATCGATGGCAGCGTTGCGCCCGGTTTGTCGACCTCGTCCAATGTCCTGAAAGAATTCTTCGACCGGATCAGCAGCGACGACCTGTTTGCCACCGTGCGCGTCGAAGGACGCCGTGAGTCGTCTGCGCGAAACTGGGTTATCGGTCTCGCTTACGATCGCGCGTTCG
>JBFEXY010000339.1:0-2530 GCA_041562415.1 Woeseiaceae bacterium | reverse complement strand
CTGGCCGCGATACTCGGCTTCGGCATCCTGCGGGGCATACTGCGCCGGCGCAGCATCATCGAAAACAACATAGTGCAAACGGTTGCGAGCGGCGTGAATGGCGCGTCGTCGGGCATGATGTTCTCGGTTCCGGCCATCTTCCTGCTGGGTTACAGCGACCGCTTCGACCCGATCATCCTGACGTTCGGCTGCATCGCCGGTGCCTTCCTCGGTATTGCCTTCATCATTCCGCTCAGGAAGCACATGATCGACTACGAGCGGCTGACCTATCCGGGCGGCGTAGCGGTGGCGACAATCCTGAAGTCACCGGGCGCCGGCGTCCGCAAGGCGATCATCCTCGTAGGGGCGGCACTGGTCAGTGCGATCGTTCACTTCGCTTCACTCGAGACCGGCGTATCGAACTGGAACCTCGGGGCGCTGATAGGCCTTCCGGAGTACATGAACGGCATCTGGTACCTGTCTCTAATGACTATCGGTGTCGGTTTTATCGCCGGTCGCGGCGGCATCGCCTTCATCATCGGCGGATTCGTCGCCTACTGGTTTGTTTCGCCCTTGTTGTCGGTAACCGGGGCTTTCCCATTTAACGAAGCGGGCGAGTTGATCAACACGCCGGGTGACCTCCGCTTGCTGCTATATCGTCCACTCGGCATTGGTATGCTGATTGGTGGCGCGATCATGGGCGTTATCCTGGCCGCACCGCTGATTCTGAGTGCGATCAAGTCAATGCAGAAAGCCGCCACTGTGGAGACCGGCATTGCGACGGAGGAGATGCCGATCAAGCTGCTGTATGTCGCGGTTGTCGGAGCAGCGGTATTGCTGGCTGTCATGGCAGTGACGGCGGTCGAGTCGATGACGCTGATGGGCGGTATCTCGATGGCGTTGCTCGGCACCCTGTGGATCTGGATGGCAGGCATCATCCTCTCCGAGGCGATCGGGCGCACGAACTGGTCCCCCTTGTCCGGCATGACTCTCGTCGGCATTACTTTACTGATTATCGTGACCCAGGCGTTCGGGATGGAGCGCAGCGACTCGATTATTGCCGCCATCATGGTGGGAGCAGCCATGTGCGTTGCGATGTCTCAGGCCACCGACCTGATGCTGGACCTGAAGACCGGTTACCTCGTGGGCGCGACGCCGCGGATGCAGCAGATCGGACAGTTCGCTGGTGCCTGGCTCGGGCCCATCGTAGTGATTTTCGTGATCTTCGCGCTAAACGAGGCTTATACGCTTGGCAGCGAACGCCTGCCGGCGCCACAGGCGCAGGCGCTGGCCAGCACGATCGACGGCATCATGGGTGGCGACGTACCCACCCAGAAATACGTTGCGGGGGCTATTCTTGGCGGAATCCTGTCGACGGTTATGGGCGGTCTCGGGATTACGGTCGGCCTCGGTTTCTACCTGCCGTTCAACATCGTTCTCACGTATTCGCTGGGAACCCTGGGTCGTGAAATTGCGGAACGGACCAGGGGCAAAACCTGGGCGGAGCAGGTCGGTATCCCGATCGCAGCCGGTTTTATCGTCGGTGAAGCGCTCGTCGGTGTCGGTGACGCGATACGTCACGTGTTGATGGCGACCTAGGAGGAAATAACGATGAAAGGACTGGGTTATTTGCTTCTGAGTGCCGGATTCATTGCGGCGGCTTATGCAACCGCACTCGATGTCGACAACGTCGGCTGGCCGCTCTTTGCCGCTGCAGCGCTGGGATCGGTTGTGGGTGTGTTACTGATCAAGCAGCAGGCCAGGTCGCTGGCGCAGTCCCACGAAGTGCTCGAGACCAACCGTGCCGAGTTGCGCGAGTCCATCGACAATGTTGTTCGGGATCTGCGCGAAATCGTGTCCAGCGGCAGTTTGCGCGGTGCGACGCTCAGGGACCGTATCGACACCACGCTTCGGCCGGACCTGACCCGCTTCGTCGACGCCCGCGAGAGCATGGTGCACCTGTTCGGGCTGCAAACCTATGCTGACATCATGAGTCATTTTGCGGCAGGCGAGCGCTACATCAATCGAGTGTGGTCTTCATCCGCCGATGGGTACGACGTCGAGGCTGCCCGCTACCTGGGCAAGGCCGAAGAGCAGTTCGCGGACGCTCAGCGACAGCTGAACGCGGCGACGCGAAAGTAGGGCCGGTTACCGGGTCTTACGGCGTGCGATCGGCGATCGCTTGCAGGTCTTCGTCAGGTGCTGCTGCAGGCTCTGGACATCCTCGTCCATCAGGTAGTCGGCTTCATCGCGCCAGCCACGCAGCATCGGCAAGGTTCGTTCATTGACGACGAGATGACCGTCGTTCGACTGGCTTTCGGCATGCCAGCCTGGCACGGCGATTACCGAGCGGACCCTCACCGAGTCCCTGAGCAAGTCGCGGAACTCCTGCTCGAGTTTCGTGGTCTTTGCCGCGATTTCGGCAATCGGGATCGCGTGGCCGTCTGGCTTGAACTGGAGTTCGTGATCAGACAGCAGGACGCTCTCGCTGCGCAAGGCCCGGTAAGCGACTACGTTTACCGCGTATATCCCGCTCTGCCCGACAATCACG
>JBFEXY010000338.1:0-2530 GCA_041562415.1 Woeseiaceae bacterium | reverse complement strand
AGGCGCCGCGGTCGTTCGTACAAGGAGCTGGCCGTTACGAACATCCAACACGGCATTACTGCTTGCGCGCGGCTGCACGCGAACGTGTATGGCCAGTTCCTCGCCTACGCGTCGCACACAGGACTCGCCGGCAGGCATCGTTGTGTCCGCTACAGGAGTCCCATGAAGAGCCGGACCAGGGCGCCAAGTGCGATCAGTGCGAAAATTGGCGAGATGTCGAATCCACCGATCTGCGGGATGATGCGCCGGAACGGGCGCAGCAAGGGTTCGGTAAGCGCGTAGACCATCGCGACCGCAGGGTTGTAACCCCCCGAGCTGACCCAGCTGATGATGATGCGGATGATGATCAGCCAGAAGAAAAGGTTGAAGGTCAGCAACACCAGGCTGACCGCGGACCCCAGCAGCAGGGACAGGAGCGCCGGTCGTAAACCCTGGACGAGCGCGATAATGAACAGGGCGAGGTATTGCACACCGAAGGCGACGACCACGGTCGCGGTATCGACCCGCCCGATGGGCGGCAGGATACGTCTTACCGGCACGACGAGCGGCGAGGTCAACTTGAGAATGGCCTGTGCGAGCGGGTTATGGAAATCCGCACGGGCCAGCGGCAGGAAGAGGCGCAACAGCAGAACGAGCAGATACAGTCGCGCCAGTGCGTCAACGATAAATACGATCGCGTCTACAGCTCCACCCGCCATAACTCAGTCCTTGTTCGCCTCATCCGCCAGTGCCACGGCCCGGTCTCGCGCCGCCTGGAATGCCCGCGCAAAGATATCACGAACGTCGTCGCCTTCGAGACTCTCGAAAGCGGCCGTCGTGGTTCCACCGGGTGAGCGCACGCGCTCAATCAGCGACTGCATCGTTTCGTCTTCCGCGTCGGCAATCGCCGCGGCGCCTTTCGCGGTCTCTATCGTGAGTATCCGTGCTGCTTGCGGGTCGAGTCCGAACGCCTGCGCCGATTTAATCATCATGTCGATGAGCAGGTAGAAATAGGCCGGACCTGTTCCCGAGATCGCGGTTACCGAATCGATATCGGCATCGCTGTCCACCGATACGACATGGCCGACCGCCGCCATGATCCCGGTGGCGCGCTTCTTCTGTTCCTCGGTAGTGCGCTCGTTTGCGTACAGCCCGCTCGCGCCCAGCCTTAGCAGCGCGGGCTGGTTGGGCATCACGCGGACGATGGCAAGGCCGCCGCCGAGCCAGTCGTCGATATCCACGGACCGGATGCCAGCCGCAACGGACACGATCAGCGGCCGGGCTTTCTGAACCGTTTCGGCGATACCTTTACACGCGAGACGCATGACTTGGGGCTTGACAGCGAGAACGACGGTGCCGGCCCGGCGTGCAACGTCGTCATTCGACTCATCGATGATCACGCCGGGCAGGTCCCTGGCAAGTGCTGCCCGCTGCTCGATCGCGGGTTCGGCAATGAGCAGGTCCTCCGCCGGGTACTTGCCCTCGATGAGGCCAGCCGCGATGGCCCGCGTCATGTTGCCACCGCCTATAAATCCTATGAAATCGTTGCTCATTATCACTCACTCTCGAAGTGGTTCAGGCATCCCGCGGGCCGAACACGGCCGTGCCGATCCTGACGATAGTCGCACCTTCCATTATCGCCGCACGAAAGTCATCACTCATCCCCATCGACAGCGTGTCGAGGGGGACGCCGTCTCTCGCAATCGCTTCGGCCAGCTCGCGCGTGCGCGCGAACGGCAGCCGTTGTTCATCGAAGGTCTTGCGGATGGCGGGCAGGCACATGAGGCCACGGAGTCTCAGCCGTGGTAAAGCGGCGATGGCGTGAGCGAGGTCGGTCACTTCTCCCGGCCGTACGCCCGATTTGGAGGCTTCCTCGTCGACGTTGACCTGGATGCAGACATTCAGCGCACCAAGCGACTCCGGGCGCTGTTCCGACAATCGTTTCGCCGTCTTGAGCTTGTCGACGGAATGTACCCAGTCGAAGTGTTCGGCGACGAGCCTGGTCTTGTTCGACTGGAGATGTCCGATGAAATGCCAGCAGAGCCCTCTTTCTGCCAGTTTTGTGACCTTTTCGATGCCTTCCTGCACGATGTTTTCGCCAAAATCACGTTGTCCGGCAGCAGCCGCTTCGACGATCTTGTCGAGGGGTTGTTTTTTGCTGACCGCGAGCAGATGGACGTCCTCGGGACGACGCCCGGCTTCCACTGCAGTTTCGGCCAGCAAATCGCGGATTTTTCGCAGGTTTTCCGTGACTCTAATCACGTTTTGGTCCGGGTGCTTCGCTATACTAGACTCAATATTTGCCGGGTTATGGTAAGTCCGGCAATTCACAACGAGGGAGAAATATGGCCGTCGACGTTGCCCAGCTTTTGTCGTTCACGGTGAAGAACAACGCGTCAGACCTGCACCTCTCCGGTGGCGTGCCGCCGATGATTCGCGTTGATGGTGACATCAAGCGCATCAATATGCCGGCGCTGACCCACAAAGACGTCAATAGCATGGTGTACGACATCATGAATGACAAGCAGCGCAAGGACTATGAGGAATTCCT
>JBFEXY010000337.1:0-2537 GCA_041562415.1 Woeseiaceae bacterium | reverse complement strand
GATCTGAACTCACCTTAGCCAACCTCGTCCATGCGGTGTTACAGCGCCGCTACTTGCGGTGCCTTTTGAATAACGGCCAGCGACACGTTCTCGTAGCCTTCACCCGTGCACGTCGACATGATTCTCTTGATCACGATGAACGGCACCGACTTGTCGGCCAGGATCGTCACCTCGAGACTGCCCGCGACGGCCAGCGTTGCCGGCCCCACGACGTTTTCCTTGAGTTCCGCAAGGCGCGCCGTGATCCTGTCCGTTGCACCATCCTCGGCAGCGAGGATGGCCTCGACCCTGGCAGCGGACTCGCCCTGCACCAGGACCTCTTCCGGGCTGACAAAAATAACGACGGTCTCGCGCGGCTTGGCCTCGACTTTCGACTCGGGAAGCTGCACTTCCTTGGGCGCGTCGAGCACCTCGACCGAACCCGAATTGACCAGCAGGAAGAACACGAGGATCGTGAACACGTCCATCAGCGACGTGAGGTTCATCTTCGAGATCTTGCCGCGGTTGCGCTTCATGCGCTTGATACGCCGGGAATTCCTCATGGTGCGTCTCCAACCGATATCTCGGAGAACAGGGCATAGAGTTCAAGCTCCGGCTCTCCTTCCACGGGTTCCTTCACCGGCAGCTCGACGCTCCTCACGGTGTCCATCACCTGGATCAGGTAGTCGTAGGGGATTTGCGCCTCCATCAGCACGGAAGCGGCATCGTGATCCGGGTACTCACGCTTCAGCTCGATCATGAAGTCCGACAGGGTTTGGAAGTCGTACTCGTCGTCCTTCTTCGGGATCGACGCGATCGTCTGGGTGCCATTGGTGATCTCCATGCCCGTCTCCCGCACGACAACTTCGATGCGGAAGCTGTTCTCGTTGTTCGAGGGCCCGCCCGCGGAACTCGGCAGATTGAGTTCGACGATCGTGAGTCGCGAGAACACCGCCGTGATCAGCAGGAACGGAACCAGCACCACCATGAGATTCAGGAAGGTGGTGACGTCGATTTCGTGGGAGTCACCCTTGGTCCGCCGTTTGTAATGATGCCGCCTGGCCATTTTGGCTTAGGCCTCCTGTGCCGCCCGCTTGGCGCGACGCGAAAATACGTTGAGTGCCTTGACGGTTGCCATCTCGAGGCTGTCGACGATGTCGCCGGTCTTGCTGGTCAATATTGCGTGAACGATCAGCAGCGGGATTGCGACCATCAGGCCGAATGCCGTCGTGTTCATCGCCACCGAGATACTCGCTGACAGCAGGTCTGCCTTCTCCGCGGGGTTCGCGTTGGCGACCGCGGTGAACGCCTGGATCAGGCCCATGATGGTGCCGAGCAGGCCGAGCAGCGTCGCAATACTCGAGGCAAGCGCAACGTACGGCGTGCGCTTTTCGAGGCGCGGCACGATCTCCATCATGCTCTCTTCCATCGCGATCTCGATGTCCTCGCGGCGCCGCACGGCGCCCTGCAGTGACAGCCCCATGTTCAGGACCTGCGAGATCGTTGATTCGTCTTCACTGGTCAGCTTGCGTGCCTCGTCGAACTCACCGTTCGTGAGCATCGGCTGTACCTTGTCCCACACCTGCTGGTTCTTGTTCGTGACCATCGACAGCGTGACGTAGCGTTCAATGGCGATACCGAGACCGACGGCGAAAACCAGCAGTATCGGGAACATAAAGAGACCACCCGACGAGAAGAAACCTGCAATCGAATAGAAAAAGTCCATTTCCAAACCCTCTTTTGACAAAACATCCCGGGTCCTTCCCGGGATAGGCTCTAGAATAGTTTTCGGTCACCTAATTGAATGTGACGCAGCGCACGTTAGGGCATTATGTCCGGCGCCGAAGGGGAATCTTTGAAGGGCGTCACACTGTGTGGGCGGCCGGCGGCCGCCTGCGCCGAATCGCGGCTCAGCCCTGGTCCGGAGACTTGCCGGCGCGGATCTCGTAGAAATGCAGCTGCCGCAGGAATACCTCTTTATCCACGGGGCGTGCACGGTCGTCGAGCGTGTCCGACAGGCTGATGTTGTCGCCCAGCTCGGATGACTTCCACGGCACGATGACGAGCGACTTGGGCGCCTCCTCGTTACCCAGGATGGACATTCCCGACATGGCCTTCGGCTGATTGACGCCGTCGCCGTTCTTCTCGGTGGCTGCTTCGTCCGCGGCGACCGTCTCTTCGGCCTCGCCAGGCTCTTCAGCAAACGCGGCAACGCTCATGCAGAGTGCGGCAGCGGCCAGTGGCAATAGTCTCTTCATGTCGCCTCCTACTGATCCAGGCGATAGCGGATGTCGGCGATCCACATCGACGCCTCTTCGTCACTCGGCACCGTCTTCATGTAGGCCTCGTAGTTCTGCAGCGCGCAGTCGAGATCCGCGAGGTAGAGGTCGCAAAGTATCGCCAGGTTGCGGCGTGCGAAATGAAACCCCGGATAGACCGCAAGCGCGTCTTCGTAGCTCTTGCGGGCCTCGAGGAAACGCCCGGTCTTGCGATAGATGATGCCGAGTTCGTTGTGGGCAACCGGCTGCTCGGGATTCGACTCGAGCGCCAGCAACAAG
>JBFEXY010000336.1:0-2544 GCA_041562415.1 Woeseiaceae bacterium | reverse complement strand
CGCAGGACCAGCGAACTGCCGGTCGAGGGCGTCCCGGCCCGAGCGCTCGACGAATACCGCGGCACGCTCGCGAAGCGCGCCCGCGGGCAAATTGCGCCGCAAAAAATCGTCGACTGTGTCGAAGCGGCAGCGACCAGGTCCTTCCCCGAGGGTCTGCGAACCGAGCGTGAGAAATTCATCGAGTGCATGCAAAGCCCGCAGTCGGCTGCCCTGCGGCACATGTTTTTCGCCGAGCGCGAGGCGGCCAAGATTCGGGACCTGCCGAAAGATACACCGCTACGTGACGTGAACAATGTCGGCGTCATCGGCGCAGGGACCATGGGCAGCGGCATCGCAATGAACTTCGCTAACGCAGGTATGCAGGTGGCGCTGCTCGAAGTTGGCGACGAAGCGCTCCGCAAGGGCCTCGACATCATCGACCGGAATTACCGGGGAGGCGTGAAGCGCGGCAAGATGACCGAGGATCAGGCGCTTGCCTGTCGCGAGCGCATCACCGGCACAACCGACTACGAATCACTTTCCGACGTCGATCTTGTCATCGAGGCCGTGTTCGAAAATCTGGAGCTCAAGCAGGCGGTGTTCACGAAACTTGACGGCGTCTGCAGGCAAGGCGCGATCCTTGCGACGAATACGTCGTACCAGGACGTCGATAGTATCGCCGCCGTGACGAAGCGCCCGCAAGACGTTATCGGCCTGCACTTTTTCAGCCCCGCACACATCATGAAGCTGCTCGAGGTCGTGCGCGCGGAGAAGACCGCCGCCGACGTGCTGGCAACCTGCATGGCGCTTGCAAAGAAGATTCGCAAGACGCCGGTCGTGTCAGGTGTCTGCTACGGCTTCATAGGCAACCGAATGCTTGGCCACTACGCTCGCGAGGCCCAATTGTGTGTCATCGAAGGCTCGAAGCCGGAGCAGGTGGATGCTGCGATGGAAGAGTGGGGCATGGCCATGGGGCCGCTGGCGGTCTTCGACCTCGCCGGCCTCGACGTTGGCTACAAGGCCAGGCAGGGGTTGCCGGAAGAAGAGCGTGGCGACCCGCGCGCGTTTCGCATCGCCGACGCGCTCGTCGAGATGAACCGTCTCGGCCAGAAAACCGGTGCCGGATTTTACCGTTACGATCCCGAGACCCGGCAACGGTCGAGTGATCCGGAAGTGCAGGCGCTGATCGAACGTGAGGCGGCGGAACTCGGCGTGGAACGACGCGAGATCGATGCCGGGGAGATCGTCGACCGGCTGTTATTCGCACTCGTCAACGAGGGCATGAATATCCTCGACGAGGGTATCGCACAGCGGCCCGGCGACATCGACGTCGTCTACGTTTACGGCTACGGTTTCCCGGCCTGGCGTGGTGGCCCCATGCACTATGCGGATGCAGTCGGCCTGGCAAATGTGCTGGAACGCGTGCGTGAGTTCGAGCAACGGTTCGGGTCCGAAAACTGGACACCGGCGCCGTTGCTGGAGAAACTCGTTGAAGACGGAATTACGCTGGCAGAGTGGGCGAAATCAAGACGCGAATAGCAACATAATGCAAGTATCGTGAACCGCGTCACAAGCGCGGCGGCGCCGTTGCGCTATATCTGAATCGACGATAGCTGAGGCCGGGTCTTATGGATGGTCAAAGCCGTAATGACAGAGTAGTGCGGGTTCAGAACCTGACGGACTACTTTCGCACATCGATCGACGGTGTCATATCACGACAGGGCGTTGATGTGGATCCTCATGCCGCGCACTACGTGGTCAATCTTCTCACGCTGTTTTCCCGTTCCGAGGAACTGTACGAAGATCACGGCGAGAGCTACGGCTTGCGTCCCCTGGCGCTGATGATGGTCGACGCCGCGGAGGCGCGGACGGCCGCGGCCAGGAATTACGCGCTGCAGCGAATTGGCGACGTGGCGCTCTTTATCAGCGGCTTTTTCGCTGACAGCCTCGCGAACAAACCTGTCGACGTCGATTACTACATACACATGGGCGGCACCGCCTACGGTTCGCTTTCCGAAGAAGTACGCGGCACATTTCGTGGCAATGCGTTCGCGGACATCTACCGCGAGCTGGCCATCAAGTTCCAGATCCTCGTTGACGTTCTGAACGAGGTCCGCGATGAGGCGAGAGGAGAATCGGACCGCGACCTGCTGCGTACCTACGAGATCTGGCTGAAAACGGGCAGCCGCCGCGCGAAGAAGTTGCTCGCTGACAATGGTGTGGTGCCGATCTCTGATGCGAGTCGCAGAGGCCGGCACTGATGATCAATCGCCTGCAGCAGCACCTGAGCGACATCTACCAGGTGAGCGGCGTGCACGATGTCCGCGATTTTCTCATTACCGACCCGCGCGTTGCGCAGTGTATCGGGGGCGGTTCGATGCTCGTGGATACGAGCGAGACCTTGCTGATGTCAGAAGACGAAGAGGGGCTCGCACTGTCGCTGTTTCTCGACGGCGAACTCCTCGCGCGTCTTGAGTCCGCCGACCCGCTGAGCCGGCTATGTGCCGATCAGCTGGACGATCTCTGGAAGGTCCTCGAAGGCCTGAGTCACTTCAACTGCGTGGT
>JBFEXY010000335.1:0-2556 GCA_041562415.1 Woeseiaceae bacterium | reverse complement strand
TCAGGGATCGAGAAGATCTCGCATTCGTCGTCGAGCATGCCGACGTCGTGGCGCTCTCCTTTGTACGCCGGCCAGAGGACGTCATCGCCTTGCAGGAAGAGTTGAGCAAGTACCCGGAGCGGGGCGTGCCGATCGTGGCCAAGATCGAGACCAAACGCGCATTCAACGCGCTGCCGCAAATTCTGCTCGCAGTCATGCGGCGGTATCCGGCGGGCATGATGATTGCCCGCGGCGACCTGGCAATCGAGTGCGGCTGGGTTCGGCTCGCGGAGATCCAGGAAGAGATGTTGTGGATCTGTGAGGCTGCGCACGTTCCGGTGATCTGGGCGACGCAGGTGCTCGAGGGGGCCGCCAAGAAAGGCATGCCGACGCGCGCGGAGATCACCGACGCCGCCATGTCACAGCGCGCCGACTGCGTGATGCTGAACAAGGGACCGAATATCCTCGGTGCGATCCACACGCTCGACAAGATTCTCAGGAAGATGCAGCGGCACCACGACAAGAAATCGGCCCGGCTGGTACGTCTGTCCATCTCGGATATCTAAGCCGCGGGAGTGGGCCGCAAGGCCTTATAAGCAAGGCGTTTTTTCTGACCGGTTTCACGGCAGTCGCCGACGTCTGCTGCTAGTTTGGCAGCACTTCCGGTAATCGGGGCGTGGTGCGGCTGCATGAAAGGCAGGATTTTCGTAACGCTTTTCGCTCTGCCGTTTTGCGGCGTAGGCGTGTGGATGCTGTGGTCCATCGGCATCATGTTTCATGACGCCTGGCGGATGCAGGACTGGGACCCGGTGCCGGCACGGCTTATAACCGCCGGCTATGAGACCCATTCGGGCGACGATTCCGATAGCTACGAAGCGTACGCGCGATACACCTACCGGCATCGCGGGCAGCCATACACCGGCGACCGGGTTGCCCTTTCCGGCGGTGCCGACAACATCGGCGACTACCAGACCGACCTCGGTAACCACCTGAGTGCGTTACGCGCACGAGGCGAGCCGGTCACCGTCTGGGTGAACCCGGATGCACCCTGGGAATCGGTTATTGATCGCGATATCCGCTGGGGCCTCGCGGGCTTCAAATCGATTTTCCTGTTCGTTTTCGGCGGTATCGGGCTCGGCTTGCTGGTGTATACGTGGACCGCGCCAAAAGAGAAAGATGCTTCCCTGGCGCAATACCAGGATGCACCCTGGCTGTTGAACGATGCCTGGCAGATGCCGGAAATCCGCTCGGGCTCCAAATCCGCGATGTGGGGCGCCTGGATATTCGCGGCGTTCTGGAATGCCATCTCTGCAGTAACGCCGTTCATGGCCTACAAGGAAGTCGTCGAGAACCAGAACTACCTGGCCCTGGTTGCCCTGCTCTTTCCGCTGGTCGGCATCGGCCTCCTGACCTGGGCCGTGCGCCGCACCCTGGAGTGGCGCCGCTTTGGCCCGGCCCCGGTCACGCTGGACCCGTTCCCCGGCTCGATCGGCGGCCACGTCGGCGGCACGATCGACCTCAACCTGCCCTATGACGGCAACGCGAAGTTCCAGGTAACGCTCACCAATCTCTACAGCTACGTCTCCGGCAGCGGCAAGAACCGAAGTCGTAAAGAGGAAGCGAAATGGCAGGATGAGCTCGTTGCGCATGCAGAACCGGGCGGCAAGGGAACTCGACTTACTTTCCGCTTCGACCTGCCTGACGGACTGCACGAATCCGATGCCGCGCAGAAAGGCGACAGCTATTACACCTGGCGGCTGAATCTGCGCGCCGAACTGGCCGGCACGGACGTCGACCGCGACTACGAGATACCGGTCTACGCGACCGCGCGACAGTCGCGCCATCTGTCCGACCGCGCTGTGCAAAGAAGCCGCCACGAGCAGGACACGATCTCGGATGAAAGAGTCCGTGAGGTCGTGCACATACGGCAAGGCCCGATGGGCAAATCGATGTTCTACCCCATGGCCCGCTATCTCGGACCCAACCTGGCAGGGACCCTGATCGGCGCGGTGTTCGCGGGCGCGGGCTGGTTCCTCGTGGTACAGGAAGGACAGACCATCTTTGGCGGCATATTCGGTGGCGTGGGTGCGCTGGTAGCACTCGCTGCGTTCTATATGATGACGAACTCGCTGGAGGTATCGCAGGACGGCATGTCGGTACACGCGGTGCGCCGCTGGCTCGGCATCCCGGTCAGCCGCAAGAGCATGCCGCGATCGAGTTTCGTACGGTTCGAGAAGAAGTCCTCGATGAAGACCCAGTCGGGCGGCAAGCACGTCATTTATTACGCCATCAACATGGTCGATCAAAACGACGAAAAGGTGGTCGTCGGCGAAGGCTTCAGGGGCGAGTCGGAAGCGAGAGCAGCGATGCGATTGATCGCGCGGGAACTCGGCCTGCGCGTGGAACGTGACGACAAGCCTTCACGTACCGGCACCGCACTCTTTGACGAAGACGTGCTCACCGCCGATTTCTAGGGGGAATAAGGTAAAGTTAGCGCATGATGCTTCGCGTCAGCGTTGGAATTCCCGTCTTGCTTGTCGTCGGCTGTGCGTCGACCACGGCGACGCCCCCTTGCGG
>JBFEXY010000334.1:0-2557 GCA_041562415.1 Woeseiaceae bacterium | reverse complement strand
CCGCATCGGTGACAAGCAGCTGACCGACCTGATCCAGCAGGAGCGGGAGTTCCAGGTTGACGGCAAGTTCGATCGTGCTACGTACGTGGACTACCTGGCGGTTCGTGGCCGTGAACCGCGCGAGTTCGAGGAATCGCAGCGCCAGTTCATGCGCGAGTCCCAGCTGCGTTTGTCGATCATGGGATCGGCCGTTGTGACGCCGTCGGAGTACCGGCGCTATCTCAACCTCGCCGCCGAGCAGCGCCTGGTCAGCCTCGCGACGCTCACCGAGGACGTGGTTGGCGGCGAAATCGAGATCACGGACGAGCAGATCGAGGCCTTCTACGATAGCAACCCGACAATGTTCCAGCTGCCGGAATCGGCTGACGTGCAGTACATCCGTATCAGCCGCGAAGATGTTGCAGAGGGCGTCCGGGTTGACGAGGAAAGGCTGGCGCAATACTACGAGGACGAGAAGGACCGTTACCTGCAGGACGAACAGCGTCAGGCACGGCATATTCTGATCCAGTTCGACAACGACGAGGACGCCGCGCGTGCGCAGGCAGAAGACCTTCTGATGCGTATTCGTGCGGGCGATTCGTTCGAGGCACTTGCCGGGGAGTTCTCCATGGATGGCGGTACGGCATCGCAGGGCGGTAACCTCGGCGTGCTGACAGAGTCGCAGCTGCCGGAGGCGCTGGGCGCGGCGATCTTCGCGATGGAGGAGGGTGACCTCCAGGGGCCCGTCCGGTCCGAATTCGGTTTCCACGTTATTCGCCTCGACGAAGTCCTGGAACGCGGCCCGCTGCCGCTCGACCAGGTTCGTGGCGAATTGCTTTCGGAATTGCGCGATCGTGAAGCGGAATCCCTGTACCTCGAATTCGAACGCCGCCTGTCGGACGCACTGTTCGAGATGACCGACATGCAGGCGATTGCCGATGCCGTGGGTGCCGAGCTACAGACCATCGAAGGCTTCACCCGCGATGGCGCGGCACCGTTTGGCGCCAACCAGGCGGCGATCAATGCAATCTTCGATGCCCCGGTCCTCACGGGTGGGCAGATCTCGGAAGTTATCGAACTCGATGCCGTCAGCGCCGCGATATTCAGGGTGACCCAATACAACGAAGCGATGCGACAGCCCCTCGACGACGTGCGGGACGAGATCGAGGCCATGGTTCGCTCACAGCAGGCGGAATTGCTGCTCGCCGAACGTGCGGAGCAGATCCTGGAAGCAGTGGACGGCGGCGAGGATTTCGGTGTGGCGGCCGAGGCCGCTGGCGCGACGGTCAGCGAGCCGAAGCTGCTGACGCGGCAGGACACCGAGACCGACCAACTCGTCCTCTTCGAGGTTTTTGCCGCGCCGAAGCCTGCGCAGGATTCAGCGGTGACCGGACGAGTGCGTGGCCTGGACGGAACTTACAACGTTTACAGTCTGGAGGCCGTGCTCCCGGGTCGGCCGGAGTCGATTCCGCTGGAGCAGCGCGATGCCGGCAAGGCTCAACTCGCACAGGACTCGGGCGTGGGGGACTACGTCGCGTTCCTGCAGTCCCTGTATAACGAGGCCGAGGTTGTAATCAACCAGGACGCGCTGGAAGAACAGGAACTGTTACAGTAGCAGCCAGCCTCGTACGGGGGACGTATGCCCAAGCTCGAACTGCACTGGCAGATCCTGATCGCCATCATCCTTGCTGCGATCGTCGGCGGGATCGTCTTCAACAGCTTCGAGGCCACCGGCGTCGAGCCGACGCTGTTCGGCGTCCGTTATCTCGCCATCTTCGACTATATCGGCACGATTTTTCTCAACGCGCTGAAGATGATCATCGTGCCGCTGATTACCTCGTCGATTATTGTCGGCGTTGCCGGCATAGGCTCGGGCGGTAACCTCGGCGCGCTCGGCGGCAAGACTCTGCTGTTCTATGCGACGACGACGCTTGCCGCGATCCTCGTGGGACTGCTGCTGATCAATGTGGTCGGGCCGGGCTACGTCGACGGTGAGCCAGCCAAGGACCTGCTCGCACTGGACGCACCGGTCGAGGAAATCGCGGCGAAGGTGGAGGGGCGGGGCGTCAGCGACGTCGCGCAGGTTTTCCTGCGCATGGTGCCGGAGAATATCTTCAAGGCCGCCGTGGAAGGCCAGATGCTGGGTCTGATCTTCTTCGCCATCCTGTTCGGCTACTTCATGACGCACCTCGAGAATGAATTCGCCGAGCCGCTGTACCGGTTCTGGGATGCCGTGTTCCACGTCATGATGAAAATGACCGAGTGGATCATGAAGTTCGCCCCGATCGGGGTGTTCGGGCTGGTGGCCGGGGTGATTGCCGAGACCGGCTACAAAGCGGCCGGGCCACTCGCCACGTTTGCGGTCGTCGTGTTACTCGCGCTCGCCGTGCACGCGTTTATAACGTTGCCCCTGTTGCTTCGTTTCGTCGGCGGGGTAAAGCCCTACGGTACCCTAAAAGCCTGTGCGCAACCCATGCTGACTGCATTTTCGACGGCCTCGTCCTCGGCGACGCTACCTGTGACGATGGATGCCGTCGAAGACAATGTCGGGGTGTCGAACAAGGTATCGAGTTTCGTG
>JBFEXY010000333.1:0-2575 GCA_041562415.1 Woeseiaceae bacterium | reverse complement strand
TGCTCATCCACAGTTACGATGACCCGATCCATCGGCATGTCGAGCTTCTTTGCAGCTGCAGAAATTATTCGCATATTGGCCTGGTGCGGAACGAACCAGTCCAGGTCGTGCTTGTCGATGTTGTTCTTGTCGAGCGTTTCCCTCGCGATCGAGTCCAGCGTTGCCACGGCGCGCCGAAACACCGCGTTGCCGTTCATCTGGATGAAAGCCTCGCCGGCACGGGTGATGTCATAGCCCTTCGACACACCCTGTGGCACCTGCAGCAGCTCCTCGTACTGCCCGTCCGCATGAATATGCGTCGAGATGATGCCGGGTTTATCAGACTCCTGCAGTATGACGGCGCCCGCGCCGTCACCAAACAGTACTGCCGTGGCGCGATCGTCCCAGTTGGTCAGACGCGACAGCGTCTCCGCGCCGACGACCAGGACATTCTTGCCGGCTCCGGTACGAATGTGACGGTCCGCGAGATCGAGACCATAGACGAAACCGCTGCAGGCCGCCTGGATATCAAACGCACCACAACCGCCTATGCCGAGACGCCGCTGCACGATACAGGCAGTACCCGGGAACACCTTGTCCGGCGTCGTCGTGGCAATGATGATCAGGTCGATGTCCTCGGCGGCAAGGCCGGCCATATCGAGCGCCTGCCTCGCGGCGGCGAGCGCCAGATCGGATGTCGCCTCATCGTCGGCAGCTATGTGCCGTCGCTTGATTCCAGTCCGCTCCTGTATCCATTCGTCCGAGGTATCCATCACCTTTTCGAGGTCGGTATTCGTCACGACCTTCTCGGGCAAATAGCTACCGGTGCCGGCGATTCGTGAATAGGTCATAGTCTGGGTCCGTTTACGGGCGGCTTCTCAGCGCCGCATGAAGTCGGCGATGTCACGCAGGGTCGGGTAGTCGAACAAATCGCTGATATCGAGTTTGCCCGGGTATTTCTCTTCAATAGCGAGCACGATCTCCGTCAATGTGAGCGAGCTTACACCGACTTCGAACAGATTGTCGTCCGGACCAATCTTGCGGTCCTTGGAGAATTCCCGGCAGATCGCTTCGAGTTCCGCTACCAATGGATCGTCATCCAGGTCTTCGCCCTCCGCACCGTTCGGCGTCAGTTTCGCAATGACGTCGTCATATTCACCATCGAGATAAGCGTTAAGCAGATGGACCCGCTGCACCTTTCCGCTCGTCGTCTTCGGAATCTTCGGCACCGGCAGCACGTGATCGACTTCGAGCCCGGCATGCTCGCCGATGACACTCCTTATCTGCTCGGTCAGCGGGACGAACGACTCGAGGTCCTGGCGATAGAGAACGAATACCAGCAGTTCTTCCGTCTGGCCGCGAGCCGGCGTCGCGCCGGCAATGACGACCTTACCGAGATCGAGACCGTCGATTTGCGCCACGATCTCCTCGATGTCGTGCGGATAGTAGTTCTGGCCGTTGACGATGATGATGTCTTTCTGGCGGCCGGTGATCACGAGATCGCCGTCGACGCACACCCCACAATCGCCGGTGCGCAGCCAGCCGTCGTCGGTGAACAATGCGGCGGTCGCTGCTTCGTCGCCGTAGATTCGCTCCGTCACGCTGGCGCCGCGTAGCTGTATGTTGCCGACCCGGCCGGTCTCGAGCACCTGGTCCGCGTCATCCGTGAGGCGCATCTCGCAATCACGGATCGGTCGGCCGACCTTCACAAAACTCACGGCATCGGCATCGCCGGGCGCCGCGACTTCGTACGGGTCGCCAATACGCAGACTGTGGCGATGCATGACTACGCGTGAGTAGAGATCACCCGGCGTCCCGAAGGTCACACCAACTGTTGCTTCCGCGAGACCGTACACCGGGAACATCGCGGTGCGCGCAAGACCGTGCGGCGCGAGTGCGTTGAGGAACTCCTCGCAGAGTTCGTAGGAGATCGGTTCGGCACCATTGAGAATCAGCTTCACGCCGGACAGGTCGGTGCCTTCGGGAAGGCCCTTGCGCTCGAACAATTTCAGGAAATGCTTGTAACCGAAATTCGGTGAGCACAGCTGCGTCGCTCGCAGCTCGGACGCCTTGAGCATCCAGAGCAGAGGCCGCCTGACAAATACATTGGTGTCCATTACCGCATGGCTCATGCCCGCTGCCAATACACTCAGGTGATAGCCGATTAGGCCCATGTCATGGGTAAGCGGCATCCAGCTGAGGCTGCGGTCATCCCCCGTCCACTGCAGGCCCTCGACAATCGCCCGGATGTTGGCGCACAGATTGGCATGCGTCAGGCAAACACCTTTCGGATCGCTCGTCGAACCGGATGAGTACTGGATGAATGCGAGGTCGTCTGGCGATGCGTCGTATATCTCTCCATTTGCGCCCGGCGCCACATCGGTCATCAGTACGGACCGCGACTCCAGGATCCCGGTGATGTCGTCCATGCCGCCGGACTTCGAAAAATCGATCAGCCGCTGCAACAGGTCCATCTCGGTAAACAGCGTACCCCTTTCGAGCTGGCTCAGGATTCGGAACAGCTTGAAGCGATGTTCGTCGCTGATGCCGACGGCCACCGGCACCGGCACGATGCCACCGAGCATCGCAGCCCAGT
>JBFEXY010000332.1:0-2576 GCA_041562415.1 Woeseiaceae bacterium | reverse complement strand
GCGGAAGGCCGGAAATTGTAGCCCCTTGAAGGGCTCTGTCAAGGCAAATCAAGCCTTGTCAGCCGTCATCGGCCCCGTCCTGGTCAGCCATGATGAACGGCCAGGCGGCTCTGAGATAAAAGAACATCGACCAGATGGTCATCACGGCCGCGGCCACAAGCAGGACAAAACCGACCGTATATATGGGAATTCCAAAGAGGTCGTTTTGGTACACCATGAAAGCGATACCAAACATCTGCAGCGTTGTTTTCACCTTGCCCGCGAAAGATACCTGGACGTTCGCGCGCTCGCCGATCGTCGCCATCCACTCCCGGAGTGCGGAGATAGTGATTTCCCGCCCGATGATGATCATGGCGATGATATCTTCGAACCAGTGCGACTGGGCCTGGACCAGCATCACCAATACGATGGCAACCATAAGCTTGTCTGCAACCGGGTCGAGGAACTCGCCAAACCGCGAAGACTGGCCGAATCGGCGTGCAACCCAGCCGTCGATGAAGTCCGTGACCGCTGCGATACCGAACAGGATAGCTGCGATTGGGCGCGCGTTCGGCAGCGGGCTGTAGAAACAGATCACAACCGCCGGAATAGCCGCAATGCGAAACAGCGTGAGCAGGATGGCGAGATTCAGTTTCAATTCTTCGAGAGCCTCTAGTGCCGGCCGTCAACGTGCAGGTCATTGTATATGGTTTCGGCTAAAGAACGACTAATGCCACGTACTTTGGCGAGATCATCGATACCGGCGCCGATGACGCCCTGCAGGCCGCCAAACTGCCGCAATAGTTCACGCCGTTTCTTGGGGCCCAACCCGGGTATCTGCTCGAGCCGCGATGTATTGCGTGCTTTTGCCCGCCGCTGCCTGTGGCCGGTGATGGCAAAGCGATGTGCCTCGTCGCGAATCTGTTGCACCAGAAGCAAGGCAGGCGAATCCGGCGGCAGGCACAGTGCCGTCTTGTTGCCCGGCAAGAACAGGCGCTCCGCACCGGGCTTTCTCGCGCGCCCCTTGGCGACTGCAATCACCTGCAGCCAGTCGAGTTCGAGCTCGCGAAGTACGGCAACGGCTTCCGATAACTGCCCTTTGCCGCCATCGACGAACAACAGGTCAGGCATCGGCACCTCGCCTTTCTTGATCCGTGCATAGCGGCGTTTCAGCGCCTCTGCGAGTGCCGAGTAGTCATCTCCCGCCGACGCCGGGTTCAGATTGAAACGCCTGTAGTCACTCTTTAACGGACCGGCCGTATTAAAAACCACGCACGATGCAACCGTGGCCTCGCCCGACGTGTGACTGACGTCGAAGCACTCGAGGCGTCCGGGAATCTCATCAAGCTCCAGGGCTTCTGCCAGCGCCGCAAATTGCCGCCGAATCGTCGCGTTGCTCGCGAGCTTGAGATTCAAGCCCTGCTCCGCATTCGTGCATGCCATTTCAAGCCAGCGCTTGCGGTCGCCACGCACGTTGCTCTTTATCGCGACCTTGCGGCCCATGCGCGAACCGAGTTCGGTTTCGAGCAGATCACGATCCTCGATATCCGTATCGATGATGATTTCGGCCGGTACATCTCGCCCGAGGTAATACTGCGCGACAAAACTGTTGAGAATACTGTGTTTATCGGCTTCGCCTCGCGAGTGAGGAAAATGATCGCGGCTGCCGACTACAGCGCCGTTGCGCACGAACAATACCGTCACGCAATGCACACCGCCGTTGGAGGCGAAACCGATCACATCGAGGTCCTTACCCGCGCTTCGCGAAACCAGCTGCCGTGCCTCGATCTCCTTCAGCTTTGCAATCTGGTCGCGAAAGCGCGCTGCCAGTTCGTATTCCCGGGCGGCCGACGCCGACTCCATCCGCTCGACGACGGTGTTGATGACGCTCCTGTTGCGCCCTTCAAGAAACTGTATCGCGGCATTAATGTCACGGGCGTAATCCTGCTCGCTGATCAGCCCGACGCAGGGTGCCGTGCAACGCCTGATCTGGTGCTGCAGGCATGGACGTGTTCGGTTCTGGAAAAAGGTATCGCGGCAGTTGCGAATGAGGAATAGCTTCTGCAGGTCGTTGAGCGTCTGGCGCACCGCGCTGCTGCTTGGATACGGCCCGAAATAGCGTCCCTTCCCCGTGCGCGGTCCCCGATGGAAGCGCAGGCGTGGAAACGGGTGGTCTGTTGAAACGTATATGTACGGGTAGCTCTTGTCGTCTCGCAGCAGAATGTTGAATTTGGGCTTGTGCTGCTTGATGAGGTTGTATTCGAGCAGCAGCGCCTCAGCCTCGGTGTTGGTCACCGTCACTTCGACGCGCGCCACGAGCTGCATCATCGCCGCGGTTTTCGCCGACGTCTGTGTACGGTGAAAGTAACTCGACACCCGTTTTTTCAGATCCCTCGCCTTGCCGACGTAGATGACTTTGTGCCGGGCGTCGAGCATGCGATACACGCCCGGGCGATGGGTTAACGTGCGCAGAAAAGATTTCACGTCGAATGCGACAACGTCATTCATACGCTATTTATCCAGCATCCCCTTTGCCTTCGCAAATACGCCGTCGAACATCGCTGGCGTCAGCCGTCCGGTGTTGGTGTTGTAGCGGC
>JBFEXY010000331.1:0-2638 GCA_041562415.1 Woeseiaceae bacterium | reverse complement strand
TTCGCTTCGTAGCCGCAAATCCTGGGCAGCCCTTCGGGCAGCTGCGAATAATCTTCCTCGATCACCGGCAACACCGTATAGCTGTCCGGCGGATTACCGATGATGCCGACGCTGATGTCTTTGCCTGTAAGAAATTGCTCAACGAGAACGGGACGATCGAAGCCCGTGGCTTCACGCACTTTCGCAATTGCGTACTCCAGCTGCCCGACGTCGTAGCAAACGCTGTCCACGGTAATCCCGACACTCGAATCGCCGTAATTCGGCTTGACGATCACGGGGAAATCGATGGGCTTCGAAATGAAGGCGACTTCTTCGGGTGCCACCGAGAACGCCGCCGGCACCGGGATGTCCATTTCCTTTGCTATACCGCGAATCAGCGACTTGTCGTAACAATAGGCCAGGCACTGAGGATTGCCGCCCGAATAACGGATGTCGAGCATCTCGAGTAACGAGGGAACGTGGAGCTCCTTTGAGGCTTCGTTATTGAAGCCCTCGTCGCACAGGTTGAACACGAAATCGATTTTGCCGGCGTCCTCGCGCAGCGCGTCGACAAGTTCGCCGTGATTATCCAGGTAGGAGAAATTGAAGCCGTCAAGCTGCGCCAGCGCCGACTTGAGCTCGTTGATCGTGTGAAAGTCGTCGCTATCGAAAGCACTGTTAGGCTTAACGGAGTCGGAGCGGCGATGATCGCCCATCACTACTTTAACCTGGCGGACTCGGCGCTCTTCTTCACGGGCGTCGCCGGCACGCTTATTAGAGCGCGCCGTCAGCACGACGCGTTGTGCCATCATGCCGAGATCCTGGTTGCGCTTCGACATCGTCGACATGAGCCGCGCTTCGAGCACATCGAATCCGTTCTCGGCTAGCAAGGTGCCCAGCTGACTGGCGTTATAAAGGCGCTCGGCATAGAACTGGTCGGCAACAACACCCTTCTTTGTATGCGTGATGACTTCACGGGAAATCAACCGGGCATTGTCCTTCGACAACGTCCGTTCACGGCAGACGAAATAGTTCTTGTCGATCCACTCCCAGCTGCGGGACTCGAATTTCTCGCGCAGGAAATCACCGTCGGTGAAGTCGATGAGGAGCTGCCCCGCCGGCTTCAGCAGTCGCCGAAGCTCGGTCAATACGGCGATGTCGTCTTCCGCCGACTCGAAATAGCCGAAACTGTTACCCGCCAGGTAGATCAGGTCGAAGGTGTTGTCGCGGAAACGAAGTTTGCGCGCATCGCCTTCCCGGAAAGTTGCGGTATAGCCATGCTGGCGCGCGATACGCCGGGCGCGCGAGATCAGGTAATGCGACCGATCGACACCGTACAGGTTAGTGAAACCGCGTCGCGCCAGCTCGAGCAGGTGCCTGCCCTGGCCGCAGCACAGGTCGAGTATGCAGGCGTCCTGCTCGACGTCAACGAGCTCGAGAAATGCATCGATCTCGCCTTCCGTGATATCCGGGTCCTCGACGACGTCGCCATCCGTGCGCAGATAGTTCGCATTGAAGATGTCGCGCCACCAGTCCGCCTTTACGTAACTCTCGAGATCCTCGACCGGACCGATAGAACCCCTGATGACCGCCTTGCCCTGCGGCTTCGACTTTGCGGCGCTGTGCCGCGTGGTTTTCCTCGACAAGTCCCCGTACTCCAGGCGTCAAAGTAAAAATCGCGCGAATTGAGCGCTCGAACAGGGGTGCTGTCAAGCAATATATCGTCTACCGGGCGACATTTGGGAAGACGGCCCGCCGGCGGCGGATGTGGCAGTTAAGCTTATGAATTTCCTGAATATTATTTGGCGCCGCCACGCCGGGACAGGAAGCCCGAAAGTACAAGACGCGGACGAGCGAGAAACACCCGGTCTCACGCGCAATCAGGAGGTGCGCAGCCTGCCTATTCTTCGCTTTCGGTTTCGAACTGCTGCAGGCCCTCGGCCAGGTAATCCGCGAGCAATGACGTCCCGACCAGGTACTCCGCCGTATGATCGGTCCAGGTTTCTTCGGCGAATTTCAGCGCCTCGTCCCATTCCTCCAGTTCATAGTCGCCTCGCCCGACCCACATCAGCGCAACCAGCGACATCTGCTGGTCCGGTTCGAGGTCGTCGATCGTCGTCGTAAGCTCCTGGTAGTAGGGATCGCCTGCGAAATCGGTAGCAAACTGCTCAGCCAGGTCTTCGTTCACGACTTCGACTTCAGCCTCCTCCGGAAACGTTACGTCTTCGCGGGAATGAAATTCGTGCACCTTGTCGATTACGAACTGGACGATCTCCGGATTCAGATCTAGTGAGGGCATCTGCTATTACCCCTGTACTTGAGTTATTGCCGTGGCGCCGGCAATCATCCCCGCCGACACCCTTGATACTAGAGTTGTGCGTCCAACCTTGCGCGGCAATGCGTAGTTTTACCTAAAACCAGGTGCCGGCGGCTCTTCTGCAGGCGCTGGCCGGACCGCAGAAAATACGTATGGTCACTCCCGGCTCCCGGACGGAGAATCTCAGTGCTGGAGGTGGCTATGTCGGCAGACCTAAAAAAGGCAGCGAGCCCGGCCAAACGGCGATTCAGGCATCCACTGCACCTGTTTCCGGGCCGGTTCACGAGTCCGGGAACCGCGCCGGGCGACCTTTCGGGACCGCCGGAATCCGAATGGATCCCA
>JBFEXY010000330.1:0-2661 GCA_041562415.1 Woeseiaceae bacterium | reverse complement strand
GAGCGCTCAAACTAGGCCGCGGTCGCATCTGGCTGGAGGATCGTGCAGTGCTGCAGGCACTCAAGAAACCAAAGCAGCCGGTCGATACCCTGCCAGGATAAGCAATTAGCGGCCGCCCTCCAGCGAGAACCACATCAGGTAATCCATGAATTTCGACTGGCCGAGCCAGAACTCGGCGGTGCCGACACTCTGAAAGCCGTAAGCCTCGTAGAAACCGGTCGCCCAGTCCGCATCCTGCCAGACGCTGAGCCAGACTCCCTTGTGACCTTGCCGGCGTGCAGCGGCGACCGCGCGATCCATCAGCATCCGTCCGACACCCTTCCTTTGCATCTCGGTATCCACGTAGAGCTGCTGGACCTCGAGCGCCTCCGCGGCAGGCACGGCATCGGGCGCGGGCCCGCACCGATACTTTAAAAAACCGGCGATATTGTCGGCATCGTACGCGATCGTGTAGCTAACGTTGAGCTTTTGCAGTTCGCCCGTGACGG
This sequence comes from Woeseiaceae bacterium, assembly GCA_041562415.1. Taxonomy (GTDB): domain Bacteria; phylum Pseudomonadota; class Gammaproteobacteria; order Steroidobacterales; family Woeseiaceae; genus UBA1847. Next base: position 2,173 of record JBFEXY010000330.1, on the reverse strand, counting down.
TTTCCTGCCCGAAGTACCGTTGGACGTGAACGGCGACATCATCCGCCCGCGAATACCGGCCGTAGGCCTGCACGAACAGCCGACTGCCTGCCGCCGCCAGGGCCGCAGCGTCCGCTACCCCGGCATCGACGAGCCGAACGCGCCGGTTCACGCTTCCCTGAGCGCGTTCTTCTGCAGCAATTCCCAATGCGGCTTGAACGCCTCGACCTTGCGTTGCGCGGCAGCCTTGTCTTTCTCGCCGAATTCCTCGAGCAGTTCGTCGAGCGTGCATACCATCGAGGGAACACCCTTGGTGAACTCAGCGCCGTCGAGGAAAAGCACGCGGCCCTCGACCGGGACCTGGCGCACGATCTGTCTGACAGCAGCGATGCGATCGTAAAGTGCCGGCTGTGGATTCGAAAACGTGAAACGGCGATCCTTACTGATCACGGTCCAGTCCTGCATCTTGTCGCTGCCGAAGACCACGCCCTGCACGTCCTTGATGTGCAGGATCAGCAGACCCTGAGACGTCAGCAACAGGTAATCGATCTGTATCTCGCCATCGTCGGAGTCGGGAACGACAAGCCCCTCGATGCGGGCGTAGGCAATCTCCTTGAGTACGCGTTGCAGATGATCTCCACCGGCATGGCGCCGATAGACGAACCACACGACGAGCAGCAGGAGGAGGACCGGCAATAACCAGGTCGCGTTTGCCGAATTAAGCACGTCTGCCATTTGCTGGAGCCAGCTCCCAGGGATGTGCCGTATTAATGGCGACTGTTAGCGAGTTCGTCAAGCGCTCACGCCGAAAAGTATTCACGCAAAGCTGAATCCAGCGCCGCCAGATTTGCGTCGATGACTACGGACCGGCTTGGCCGGGATAGAATTTCCGCAAGCCCGTCCGGCAACGGCACCGTGGTGCCAATCAGCGGCTCGACGATCGTCTCGAACTTGGCGGGATGAGCGGTTGCCACCAGGATCCAGTCATGCCCGGTTTTCAGCTCATCGTCCAGCTGACGCCAGGTGTGCGTTGCCGTGGCGGTGTGCGGACAGGTGGCAAAGCCGAACTCGTCGAAGTCACGCCGAATCGCGGCCCGGATGAGGTCGTCGGTCACAGCAAGAACGCCGAGCCTTTCACGCAGGACCTCCGCGTCTCCCACCAGCCTCCGCAAGCGCTCCATGTTGCTCGGGTCGCCCACGTCCATCGCCGAGGCGAGCGTCTGCACGCTGGGGCGTGGCAACCACTTCAGCGTTTCGAAATAGTCGCTGATCGTACGATTTGCGTTCGTCGCGAGGATGATCGGACCGATGGGCAGGCCCATCTCGCGCGCCATGATGCAGGCGAGCGCATTGCCCAGGTTGCCGGTCGGGACGATGAAGCCCGGTTTGCGCCCGGTTTGCGCATAGTGTTCGAGACTCGCGTGCGCGTAATAGGTGCTCTGGGGCAACAGCCTGCCAATGTTAATGCTGTTCGCGGAACTGAACCGAAATCGACTGCCGAGAGCCGCGTCTGCAAGCGCGCTCTTGACGAGCGCCTGGCAATCATCGAACGCGCCGCGAACGCGCAATGACAACACGTTGTCGCCCCAGCAGGTCAGCTGGTGCGCCTGGCGCTCCGAGACACGTCCGTCCGGGAACAACACCACCACCCGCATGCCGGGCCGCTCGTTGAAGGCCGCAGCAACCGCGCCACCGGTGTCCCCCGATGTAGCAACGAGAATCGTCAGCGGGGATGTATTGTCACCTTCCAGGCGCGTCAGGCAGGCGGCGAGAAACGCGGCGCCGACGTCCTTGAACGCAGCCGTTGGCCCATGATAGAGCTCAAGCAGACCTGCAGATCCCTGTTCTACGGGCAGAGGCGTGACCGGTATCGGGAAGCCGAACGTCTCTTCGAGGATTGCCTTCAGGTCATCCCGAAGAGCCGAGCCGGAGAAGAAAGGCAGCATGAGCAGCGCGGCGACTTCCGGGATCGAACCCGCGGCCGCGAAGTCTCCGACCGTGAATTCCGGCAGCTGCTCCGGCAGGAAGAGCCCGCCGTCGCGGGCAATGCCGCTCACGAGTGCTTCATCCAGCGTAACTGGTCCGGCGCCCCGTGTGCTGAAGTAATTCATCGTCAGCTTTCGAGCCTGGCGCCTTCCGCGTCGAGCGGGCTCACCCAGGACTGGCACTCGATTCCGAGCGCCAGGCAGGCTTG
>JBFEXY010000329.1:0-2666 GCA_041562415.1 Woeseiaceae bacterium | reverse complement strand
TTCAATGCCGAACTGACCGAATCGCAGACGCTCCGGCTGTACATCAATGCCATAATCGAGCTTTACAAGGCCCTCGGCGGGGGCTGGAATCCGGAGAGCAATGAGTAAGTCCATTCGGCTGGTACTCGGCAGCGGCGGCGCCCGCGGGCTGGCACACATCGGCGCCATTCGTGAAATCGAAAAACGAGGTTACGAAATCAAGTCCGTAATCGGGTGTTCCGTTGGGGCAATCGTCGGCGGCTGCTACTGCGCGGGCAAGCTCGACAAATTCGAGGAATGGGTGTGCAGCCTGAGTGAATGGGACGTCGTGCGCTTCATGGATTTTTCGCTTTTTTCCAAGAACGGCATCATGAAGGGCGACCTCCTCACGGATACGATGCGCAAACTCGTCGGCAACCAGAAGATCGAAGACCTGCCGATTCCGTTCGCCGCGGTTGCAACGAACCTGAACGATCACAAGGAAGTCTGGCTTAACAAGGGTGACCTGTTCGACGCCATCCGTGCATCGATGGCAATACCCGGCCTCATGACACCGAAAGAGATCGACGGCAAGACGCTGGTGGACGGCGGCCTGCTGAATCCCCTGCCTGGCGCGCCGACGTATCTTGATGGCACGCAGTTCACGATTGCCGTCAGCCTCGCGGGCAGGGACGTAGACCGGCCTTTCGGCCCGAACCCCCCGAAACCGAAAGAGGGCTCCATCGACCGCTACCGGAAATCGATTGACGAGTTTCTCGGCTCGGTCCATGACAAGCTCGGCATCGAACCGAAGAAAGAAGAAAAGAAAGAGAAAGTCGAACTCGGCGTCTCCGGCGTCATGCTCGAGGCATTCGACGCGATGCAGCAGACGATTGCGCGCTACCGGCTTGCGGCCTATCCGCCCGACATCCTGATCGAGATTCCCAACAATGTTTGCCGAACGCTCGAAGTCTACAAGGCGAGGCAACTTATCCATGCCGGCGAGCACTGGGCACACGAAACGTTCGAGCACCACGCGCACATCGCAGGTAAATAATTATTACAGAAAGTTACATATTCATGCGGTACACTCCGCTTCGCTCAGTAGCGCAAAATATTCAGGGGTTAATCATGTTTTACCGTTTCATGCGGGCCGCAGTGCTCGCGGCTATCGTTATGCCGGCCGCCGCGCTGGCCGAAGACCAACCGAACATACTCGTCATCTGGGGTGACGATATTGGCCAGTCCAATATCAGTGCCTACACGATGGGTCTCGTCGGCTACCGCACACCGAACATCGACCGCGTCGCCAAGGAAGGCATGATCTTCACTGATTATTACGGTGAGCAGTCATGCACGGCCGGCCGTTCTTCCTACATCATGGGCCAGAGCGTCTACCGAACCGGCCTGTCCAAGGTGGGCCTGCCGGGTGCGGATCTCGGTCAACGGGAAGAAGACCCGACGATAGCCGGTCTGCTCAAGGCCTATGGCTACACCACGGGCCAGTTCGGCAAGAACCACCTGGGCGACAAGGATGAGCACCTGCCGACGAACCACGGCTTCGACGAGTTCTTCGGCAACCTCTACCACCTCAACGCCGAAGAAGAACCGGAGAACGAGGACTATCCGGGCGACATGGTACTCGCCGACGGGCGGACCTTCCGCGAAGCCTTCGGGCCGCGCGGCGTCATCCACTCGTACGCGGACGGCCGCATCGAGGACACGGGGCCGTTGACCAAGAAACGCATGGAAACGGTCGACGACGAAACGCTGGCTGCCGCCATCGACTTCATCAAGCGCGCGCACGCCGACGGCAAGCCGTTCTACGTCTGGTGGAACGGCACTCGCATGCACTTCCGCACCCACGTCAAGGACGAGTTGCGCGGCATCTCCGGGCAGGACGAGTACGCGGACGGCATGGTCGAGCACGACATGCACGTCGGCCAGCTCCTCGACCTGCTGGACGAGCTCGGTATCGCGGACAGCACGATCGTGCATTACTCCACCGACAACGGCCCGCACATGAACACCTGGCCTGATGCGGCGATGACGCCCTTCCGCGGCGAGAAGAACACCAACTGGGAAGGCGGCTGGCGTGTGCCGTCCATGGTCCGCTGGCCCGGCAAGATCGAGGCGGGTTCCGTATCCAACGCGATCATGCACCACATGGACTGGCTGCCGACGTTTCTCGCTGCTGCGGGCACCGACGACATCAAGGAGCGCCTGAAGGAAGGCAATGTCAGGGCCATCGGCCGCAAGTACAAGGTGCACCTCGACGGCTATAACTTCCTGCCCTACCTGACCGGTGAAACCGACAAAGGTCCGCGGCACGAGATCTTCTACTTCTCGGATGACGGCGACCTGACGGCGTTGCGCTACGACGACTGGAAGCTGATCTTCCTGGAGCAGCGCGTCGAAGCCACCTTGCAGGCCTGGGCCGAGCCGTTCGTGCCGCTGCGCGTGCCGCTCATATTCAACCTGCGGCGAGATCCGTACGAGCGCTCGCAGAAGACGTCGAACACCTACTACGACTGGCTCATCGACCGCGCCTACCTGCTGGTGCCGGCCCAGGCCTACGTAGGCCAGTTCCTGTCAACGTTCAGGGAGTTCCCGCCGCGACAGAAGGCGGCGAGCTTCAGCCTCGACCAGGTCATGGAGAAGCTGTCAGAGGGCGCCGGCTCGACCTAGAGCTGCGGAAAGGAGCGACA
>JBFEXY010000328.1:0-2684 GCA_041562415.1 Woeseiaceae bacterium | reverse complement strand
GGGTGAACCGCGTACCCGGTGACGACGCCGTCCACTTGTCGTCACGGCTTTCGAGCCGCACGGCCCCGGCGCTCACCGTCACCGTGTCGATGGCCAGCTCGCCAATGACCAGTTCGCCGTAGGAAAGGTCGACAGCCGTGCCGCAGGAGATACCGGCGTGGCACTCGCTGTTTCGCAAATGAATGACGGGCAGGTCGAAACCGGCGCCGGCCACGGACAGGGAAGAGCTGGCGACCCGGGCGTTCCAGTCGAGCGACGGGTACTCGAACAAGGCATTCACCGGGGTCGATTGGATGACTAACAACTCGACGACCGTATCGCCGGTCGCGTAAGTCATCGCCGAATCGGCTGCAGTATCGAAAGTCGCCTTGACCTCGACCGGCATCGTTTCGTCGGCCTCGAGACGAAATTCGAACTCGCCAGCCAGGGTGGCCGCGATCTCTGTGACCTCGACCGGCACGGCCCCCATCGCCTGCAGTACCGGCAGCAGCGGTTCGAGCATCAGATTGTGAGTGCCGCGAACCAGGAAGCCTGACGGGTCAGGCGTGCCCCGGAATCCGAGCATCAGGGCCTCGGTATCGTCCGGCTTCAGCGCACGTACGGATCCCCGAAAGGTGCCGTCGTTGTCTTGGGTCGTGGTTACGAACAGTTCGAAGGTATCGATCGTCGCTCGCAGCGTCGGGTTCAGTCGGTCTGCATGCCACGCAAGGTCCCGGATAGCAGGCATATCGGGCAGCAGTACTTCGTCGATCCGTATCGTGGTGCCGGGCGTTGCCGCCGGGGCATCGAGAAAGCTTTGTAGTCCCGCTGCGAAACGGGTGGGGCCGGTGTCGATCGTGCCGGGCACGAACGTAAGGGTGTCGACATGAAGCGCACTGTCCCTGAGGCCGCGAACCCGAATCGGCAACGTGATGCCCTCGATGAAAACGGTGCCGCCGGCCGCCAGTTCGAGGACGATCGCATCGAACCGCACCTCGTTCGAACTGATCGACTCGACCGATACATCGCTTACCTGTATATCGCTGTCGCGCAAGGCAGACCTGGCGACCTCGAGCGCGATCGAGTCGCGGTACAGGTTGATGAAAAACGCCGTTGCTGCAATAAGCACCAGCAGTGCAAGCGCCACGATGACGACGAGCCTGGTGCCTTTCCTGGTCATTCAGATGAATCCCCGTAGTCGATACGGCTCAGCACGATATCGAGTAACTGCTGCAACTCCTCGCGACGCGTAGGACGAATGTGCCGGCCCTCGGTCCACACGATCTCGATATGTTCGCTGGCCTCCGCGGCTTCGACGAACGGTTGCTGCGCTTCGGGCGGCACGAAGTCATCGTCCCTCGCCGCGACGATGACCAGCGGGCGGGGCGCGATCTGCGGTATCCAGTCGAGCGTCTCGAACGAGTTGCCGTAGACGAGCAAAAGGGCAGCACGGGCGAGCAAGCCGCGCAGGAATTCGTTTTCGACGTATCGTTTGCCCACGTGCATGACCCATGGCACGTTCTCGGCGCCGCCGTGCAGCAGCCAGACGCGCGTGAACCGGGTGTCCAGCGCGCCCGCCACTGCCGTGAACGGCACGCCGAGGCTGGCGCCGACGAGTTCAACCTTGTCCGGGTCCACCCAGGTTTGCTGCAACGCCCAGTCGAGGGCCAGCGACATCGCCGGCGGCGAGTCCAGGAACGCCTGCTGGATACCCGGTATCGCGGTGAGAGACTCCCAGAATGCATCCAGTTCCTGGTCACCCTCGTAGGGATAGTCGAGGGCGAGGTATGCGACACCCTTCGGCTCCCCCACAAGATCGACTGCGTCTTTTCCTGTGCCTTCTCCGCCCATCACGATGATGACCGGCAGCGTCTCGCCCGGCTCGGTCTGCGGCCGGACCACGCGCATATTCACCCTCAGGCCTGTCGACGACTCCAGCCGGATGAGTTTTTGTACGATGCCGTCGATACTCGCCTCGGTAACGGCGGCCGTCATGAGAGTGCCACGACGCTCGATGAAGTAGTCGCGTTTCGGAATTGCGAGCTCTAGCCAGTAGAGTCCGGCCACCAGGAGCGACAGCAGTAGTACGCCGAAAGCAATGCGACGCGGCAGCGATGATTTGCCTTTGTTCGGCGACATTCCCCGATTATCCCTGAAGACGAAATCCGAAACCTGCCTCGGATCAGCAAACTATCGATGTTGTAAAACAACAACATAGCAATTGGCTATATACAAGGTATGATTGCGGCACAGCGATCGAAACTAATCGGACTTCCTGCGGTTACTTGATAAACAGATAAACTCGGGAAGCCTGGTGTTTCGGTCGCGCTCAGTTTGCATCGTTGTCGAAACACAACGCTTGTTACTCACTACGAGGGGGACACATGAAGACTCCAATCGCATTAGCCGGGGCGTCTGCCCTGGTCCTAAGCCTGGCGATCGCGCCCGCGGATCTCGCGAGTGCTCAAGAGGCAGAAGCAATGGAAGAGGTGGTCGTTACCGGGTCGCGCATCCGCCGCAATCCACTCAATGAACCGGTCGCGATCATGGAAATCGGTGCCGGAGACATCGAGGACACCGGATTGACGAACTTGGGCTCGGCATTGCAGCAGTTGCCGATCACGGGTTCGGCGATCAATTCGGGATTCAACGTGCCCGGCAACTCGGGTTTTCCGCAGGACGGGTCGGGCATCGGCGCAGGTGCG
>JBFEXY010000327.1:0-2685 GCA_041562415.1 Woeseiaceae bacterium | reverse complement strand
TACAGGCGTACGGCAAGAGCACGCGACCCGGTTCGGCACCGGGAGGATCGCCTGCCGTTCGGCTTGGGCAATCAATCACCGGTCCGACGCGTGCAATCAACAGCAGGTACCGTCATGCGAAACACATTAGCCGTACTAACCGCAGTCCTTACGTGCGTCGCCGCGCCGGATGTCGCGGGTCAGAACACTGAAACCGGGCCGACCACTCCGAACGGACTACAGATCGAGATTCAGTCTCCGTCCGCGGATTTCGTCGCCAGCTCGGGCGAAAAAGTCATCGAGGTCGAAGGCGTCGCATCGACGATTGGCGGCGTGAAATATCTCGACATGATTTTCGTCATGGATACGTCGACGAGCCTCCGCAGCACGGACCCGAAGGACTTTCGTTCTGCTGGTGCCATAGGTCTTGTCGAGAACCTGTCACCGAGGAGCGATATAAAGATCGGCGTCGTTAGCTTCGACGGTCGTGGCGAACTCGTTCAGCCGATGACGTCGGATCGCAAGCTGGTCGCCCAGGCATTGCGCGACATGCCACGATCCGGCAGCACGAATCTTGCGGCCGGTATCTCGACGGCGCTGAAGGAACTCCGTGCGCACGGGCGTCCTGACTCGTCACGCGTGATCATGCTCTTTACGGACGGCCAGTCGAACCGGAGGCAGGCGCATGCAGCCGCCGTCAAGGCGCATGGAGAGGGTGCCACCATACAGACTCTGTTGCTTGGGTCGAGCAAGACCGGCACGGAAATTCTCGATGAAATCTCCTGGGCAACAGGCGGCAGCCTGGTCCGGGTATCGGACCCGTCGAAGTTGCCGCAGGCTTTCCTGGATCTGCGTACGACTGGCGTAGATACGGTCACCCTAAGCGTCAATGGTTCGGCTCCGGTACCCGCAAAACTCGCCGGTGGAACGTTCATCGGCAGCCTGCCGCTCGAGACGGGCGAGAATCGCATCGTCGCATTTGCGACCAGCATCGACGGCCGAATGCAGGAATCGTCCATCAACGTGACGGTCCGCGATGCCAGTTGTGCCGCGCTTGAAGTGGCTGCGGTTAAATCGGGCCGCAAGGTCGTATCACTGGAAGACAAATCGGTCGAAATCGTCGTCGATGCCTCGCGGAGCATGTGGGGCCGTATGAATGGCGAACCGAAGATGTCGGTCGCAAAAGACATTCTTCAGGATGTTTCCTACTGGTTCCCGGAGGATCTTAATCTCGCGCTTCGTGCTTACGGCAGCACGAGCCCGAGCGAGAGCGCGGACTGTGCCGATTCAGCACTGCTCGTACCGTTTGCGGACGAAAATCGCGGTCCGATTCGTGCCGCTGTATCCGGACTGAGGCCGCTGGGGCAGACCCCGATCGCGTATGCCCTCAACCAGGCGAGTCGGGATTTCGGTACGCGAGACGATGAGCGTGCTGTCGTGCTCGTTACCGACGGCATTGAAAGCTGTGGCGGCGACCCGGTCCAGGCGGCACGCGAGCTTCGCGACCAGGGCATCGTCGTGCACGTGATTGGTTTCGGCCTCGGTAATGCGGCTGATGAAGATACCGCGAGCTTGCAGTCCATCGCTTACGCGTCGGGTGGCCACTACGTCACAGCCGGCAGCGCCGAGGAGCTCAAGGCCGCGCTCGCGCAGACGGTGGCGACGTCCTATAGCGTGTACAAGGGCAGTACCCGGGTTGCCAGCGGGTCGCTCGGGTCGGATACACCTCTGTATCTGCCTGAAGGGGATTATCGCGTCGAGCTTCATAGCTCGCAGCCGCGGAGCATGGCGGTCAGCCTGACCCCGAGAGACCGCGTGACCCTCACGCTCGAGAAGGCAGGCAATGCCGTGTCGCATTACGAGCGCCGGGACCAGATCGGTTACCGATCCTGCGAGGACGTCGTCGCGTCGATCGAGCGCCTCGAAGCGGGGCAGGGGTCACTGCACACGGCGACCGAGGAAGTGCTTCAGAATAACGCCGACTGAATTCCTGCTGGCAGGTACCCCTGATCCGGCAGATGGTGAACCATCGCCTCGGGGAGATGGAGGCAGTGTGCTCGATCAGCGCCGGGCGTGCCCAGAACCAGAATAACCAGCCAGATTCGAAGATGCTGCGGGCCCGGGGAATGCGGGATTGATGACGCGTGGCTTGCCGGCGGTCGAGATGCTGGCGACAATGTGATCCGGCTTCCGAGGGGCTCCGGCGCCGGGAATAACAACAACACGGGATACAGGGGCAAGCCCGGTGCACCTTGAAACTCTTGATCTGACCGTTGTCGCGATATACGCGATAGTGCTCCTGGTCCTCGCGCAATGGGTGTCCCGGGAAAAGTCGGGTCATCAGAAGGACTCCAGTGATTACTTCCTTGCCGGCCGTGCGCTGCCCTGGTGGGCGATCGGGGCATCGCTGATTGCGGCAAATATCTCGGCTGAGCAGATCATCGGAATGTCGGGCTCCGCGTGGGTTATGGGCATCGCCATCGGCGCATACGAATGGATGGCGGCTTTGACGCTGATCATCGTCGCCAAATGGCTGCTGCCGGTGTTCCTGAAGCACAAGATCTACACGATGCCGCAGTTCCTCGAGGAGCGCTACGACCATCGTGTGCGTAACGTCATGGCCCTGTTCTGGCTCGGGATTTACGTATTCGTGAACCTGACCTCCATCCTTTGGCTGGGTTCGCTGGCTGTGAATACCGTGACCGG
>JBFEXY010000326.1:0-2687 GCA_041562415.1 Woeseiaceae bacterium | reverse complement strand
CGGTGGTCACCCTTCGTGTGTGTGTGGACGCACTTCAAGCGTCGGAAATGGGCTCTGCTGTGAGAGTTTCAAGCAGGCGGCACTGCGACGAAACGAAACGGCCCTGCGAGGGGGGGGCACACAGGCGGTGGGATTCAGCTCGCACGCGATGCGGGCTCGCTGCCGGCAGGCCGCTTCGCCGCCGCGCCCGTCGAACAGGATTCTCATCCTCAACCGCACTCGGCGAGAAATCGAAAACGGGGCCGCGCAATGGGCGCTCAAGGGGGTGGGATTCAGCTCGCACGCGCTGCATGCTCGCTGCCGACAGGCCGCTGCGCGGCTGCGTCGGTCGAACAGGATTCGAAAGCCCGGACCACACTCGGCGAGAAATCGAAAACGGGGCCGCGAGGGCCCCATTTTCAATTTCTGGCGGAGAGGGTGGGATTCGAACCCACGAAAGGCTACAAACCTTTGCTGGTTTTCAAGACCAGTGCATTCAACCGCTCTGCCACCTCTCCAGATTGTCGTGTTCGGTCGTCTCTGACCAGTGCATTGACTCGCGCCATCCCTGGCGCTCGCCCGTCGGGCGCGCTTCGCGCGTCCCAATCGGCGTTCCTGCCGATTGGTCAACCGCTCTGCCACCTCTCCGGTGTCGCATCGCTGCGCCGGGCATTGTGCTTGCAGGACACGCCTGATTCAACTCGTGGGCGTTGAATTGCCGGGATCGAGGCCAATTACTCGAGGTAGCTTGCGGTCCTGCGGCGAACCCGCCGGTGCCGATGCGGTCTCATTCTTTCTGAAGGCGTTGTAAATACCGAATAAGTTACTTGAAGAAATATTATGAACTTATTGAATAAATTAATTATTTTGTATTTTTTTGTGCTGCCCTCGGCGGCAATTGCACAGAGCGATCCTGATGCGTCACAGGGAGGTGCGTCGAAGGTATCCCCGTGCGAAGAGGATCCCCGATTCCGGGAATTCGACTTCTGGGTTGGCCAATGGGACGTTCACGATGTCAACGGTACATTCGTCGGCGAGAACAGCATTACGCGGGAGGAAAGCGGGTGCGTGGTGATCGAGAACTGGCTCGGGGCCAAGGGCAGCACGGGCATGAGCATCAATTACCTGGACAAGGTCACGAATGAATGGGTTCAGAGCTGGCATGCCGCAGGGGGCTACCAGATTGTGATTCGTGGCGGATTGACTGACGACGGCATGCTGCTCAACGGTACAATCCACTATATTGCTAACGGCCAGACGTCGCCGTTCAGGGGTCTATGGACCGCGATGCCCGACGGACGAGTCAGGCAGTATTTCGAGCAATCGAACGACGATGGTGCCACCTGGGAGCCATGGTTCGAGGGTTTCTACAGCAGGCAGGCGAGCGAATGATGCAGAAAAAGGACAGCCAGTGAGATATTCGTCATTAGAAAGAGGGTTTCCAGCGGGCAATCCGATCGCCAGCGCGCTCGTTATCATCATTGGCTCGCTTGCGATCGCGGCATCGATTGTCGTCGGTTTCTTCGCCTTCGTGATCCTGGGTTCGCTGCTCCTGTTGCTCGCGGCAGTCGTAAGCATCCGGATATGGTGGTTTCGTCGCAAAATCGCTGGGAATCCGGCATTTCATGCGCAACAAGCCAATCCCCGCGCCGGCGGCAACCAGCAGACTATAGAGGGTGAGTACCGCGTCGTTATCGAGTCAAAGCAAGATCGCCAGCGCTGATCCGGCATAGTCAAACCGGGAAAAACCTCGTAAAGTCGCGTTCCATGCGCAACAACATGTCCGACCAGGATCGCAAGCGCCGCCGCCGGCGCCGCAGAATCCAGGTCATCATCATCTACACGGCTATTGCGATCGGCCTCGCCTGGTTCTTCGAATCTCAGGCGACGACGACTATCATCTTCGTCCGTCACGCAGAGAAGGCAGACACTCCCGCCGAGGATCCCGGTCTGAGTCCCGCCGGACAACAGCGTGCCGCGGAACTCGCCCGACAGCTCGTCGATGCTGACGTGATCCAGGGTATCGACGCCATCTACTCCACGCCGTTTCGCCGCACCAAGGAAACCGCCGAGGCCGTTGCCGACGCTCTCGATCTGCCGGTCAACACCTACGACGTGGCCGATACGGAGCCCGTGCTGGAGAGCATACTCAAGAAGCACAAGGGCAAGATCATCCTCGTTGTTGCCCACAGCAACACGTTGCCCGTTCTTATCGCAAATCTCGGTGCCAGCAAGCGAGTTCCGCCGATAGCGGAAGACGAGTACGACAACATTTACGTCATATCCATTCCGTGGTTTGGCAAGACCAAGACGATCCGTCTGCGTTACGGGGAACCCTACGTTAGGGCCGATGCCGCGCTGTCGCGGGCGCTGTGAGTCGCGATACAGGATGCTTCTCCAGCAGCAAATTCAGATCGACACTCGCGGTCGGGGAACCCATGACCTGACCGGGGACGTGCAGTCGGCCGTGCGGCAGGCCGGCATTCGGACCGGCATCTGCCACGTGTTCATCCGTCATACAAGCGCGTCGCTCATGCTTTGCGAAAACGCAGATCCCGCCGTTATGCGCGACCTGGAGACCTTTATGTCCCGACAGGTGCCCGATGGAGATCCGATGTTCACGCACACGGCCGAGGGTCCGGACGATATGCCCGCGCACGTGCGGAGCGTCCTGACGCAATCTGACCTGAATATCCCGGTGATCGAGG
>JBFEXY010000325.1:0-2713 GCA_041562415.1 Woeseiaceae bacterium | reverse complement strand
GAAATACTCGGGCTGGGTCGGCACGTAATCACGGTCGCTGCCGCCCTCACTGGCATGCAGCAGAAGCCCGAAGATACCGATCTTGCGGTCGCCTGCCTCGAACATGAACTGTTCGTGCAGCGCCTGATCGACATCTTCATCGCCGGTTGCAAAGCGATAGTTGTCGCCTACCCAGTCGAAGTTGGATGCCCTGACGGCATCGATGAGATGATCCGGCGTCCGCGGGTCGAATTCATGATTGCCAGCGACGACATACATTGGCGCCATGGCATCCATGAAGTTGAAAGCATCAACAATCTGCATGCCGTTCCAGAGCTGGCTCTCGAGTGAGGGATAAAGGAAGTCGCCGCCATGCAGTATGCGAACGTCGCGACCTTCCGCCTGCAGCTCACGAACCAGCGTCACCACACGACCGAAACCGCCGGCCGTGCCGTCTTCGACGGCGCCGACCCGGTAGGTGTCGTTCAGGTGTATGAAGGTGATGCCGGAGACTTGCGGTGGCTGTTGCAGTGGCTCTTGCGGTGTAGCACTGCACGCAGTGACGACAAGCGCGCAGACGGCGACGAGCAGGAAATTGCTATTCATTGGTGTGCCTTGTTCTTCGTTTCCGACGATTCTGCCTAACCGCCGCCGCTATTGCGATTGCGGATTCTACGGGCTGCTACAATCCGCGCATGATTACCCGATACTATTTCCTCTCCTCGATCTTGTTACTGTCTGCGTGCGCTACCGAGCCGCCTGCGCCCGATCCGATGCGCGACGGCGGCCTGTTGTGGGTCAAGCACTCCGCCGAATACCGCGCTATTACCGAGCAGGTCTACGCCAAGGCGACCAGCGACCTGCCGCGATTCATCGAAGACAGTACATGGAGCGTGATCCCGGGTCAGGACGATGCCGCGCACTTGCCAGTCGCGGTTGTCCTCGACGTCGATGAAACAGTGGTCAACAACATCGACTTTCAGCTCACGTTCGAGCGTCCGTTCGAAAACTGGAAGCTGGACGAATGGACCCGGGGCACCGTCGCGACACCGGTGCACGGCGTCAGGGAATTTGTCGAAGCGGCACGAGCTGCGGGGGTAACTGTCTTCTTCGTCACCAACCGCCCCTGCGAACCTGTGCAGGGCATCGACGACCCCTGCCCGCAGCGACAATGGACGATCGACGACATCGGCGAAGTCGGAATTGCGACCGATGCCGATCACGTATTTCTCTCGGACGAGCGCGGCTGGAACCGCGAGAAGTCCACACGTCGCAACTACATCGCAGAAACGCACCGCGTCATCATGCTGATCGGAGACGATCTTGGCGACTTCGTTCCGTGCGTGCGAAAGAAACCGTATGCCCCCTGCACGAACAACGCGACGGCTGCGGACCGCATGAAGATGGTCGAGAATCACGGCCACCTCTGGGGTAACGGCTGGTATATCCTGCCGAATCCGATGCATGGCTCGTGGACGTCGGCCATCCCGCGCTGACGGTGTTTTTTGCGCCCCAAAAGGCGTATGCTGTAGCACGATAAAGCCCGGTAACACCTTGAAAAGAAAAAGAACTACCGGCTATATGCCGCACCGGGCGGCCACCAGCTAAAGAGGTTTCTCATGGCCAAAGTGAAGTGTGGTCTGATCCAGATGGGTCTCAAAGGGGATGGATCGATGGAGCCTCTCGCGATTCGCGACAAGATGATCGAGGCGCATATCCCGTTCATCGAAGATGCCGCGAACCAGGGCGTGCAGGTACTCTGCTTCCAGGAGGTCTTCACGCAACCTTACTTCTGCCCGAGCCAGGACCGGAAGTGGTATGCGGCCGCCGAGAAAGTGCCGGACGGCCACACCACGCAGCTCATGCAGGAGTATGCGAAGAAGCACAACATGGTCATGGTCGTACCCGTTTACGAAGAACACATGACCGGTGTCTACTACAACACTGCCGCTGTCATCGACGCGGACGGCACGTTCCTCGGCAAGTACCGCAAGACGCACATACCCCAGGTCGATCCCGGCTTCTACGAGAAGTTTTTCTTCAAGCCGGGCGATACCGGCTACCCCGTATTCGACACGGCCTACGTCAAACTCGGCGTCTACATCTGCTATGACCGCCATTTCCCCGAAGGCTGGCGGGCGCTCGCGCTGAACGGGGCCGAATATATCGTCAATCCGTCGGCGACGGTTGCGGGCCTGAGCAAGTACTTGTGGGAACTCGAGCAGCCGGCATCGGCGGCGGCCAACGGTGTCTTCATCGGCGCCATCAATCGGATCGGCTCGGAAGAGCCGTGGGCCACGACGATGAACATGGGCGAATTCTACGGGTCGAGCTACATTGTCAACCCGCGCGGCGCCATCGAGGCACAAGCGAGCTACGATAAGGACGAACTGCTGGTGCACGAGATCAATCTCGACATGGTGCGGGAAGTTCGCGACCAGTGGCAGTTCTTCCGCGACCGCCGTCCTGAAACATACTGGCCGCTCACGGAAGACTAGGGCCTGCCAACACGATGAACAGGCCCTGATTAACAAGCAGCCCGGAGGCACCCATGTCCGATCTCCCAGCGGTCAGTAAGCTACGCACGGTTGGCGCACACGTCGAACTGGAACTCGGCCAGGACCTGGCCGACAGCCCGCGCTATAACGACGATATCGCGCCCACGCAGGCCTCTCAGCGCACCTGGTCGCGCTGGAACGTCGCGGCGCTTTGGGTCGGCATGGCAATCTGCGTG
>JBFEXY010000324.1:0-2715 GCA_041562415.1 Woeseiaceae bacterium | reverse complement strand
GACGATCACGCGGGCTTCCCCCTCGCGCTTTTCGATCTCGGGAAAGATACAGGGAACGCCTTCGCGCGCGCGGGCCGCCGCCCACTCCAGGAGTTGCTCCAGCGTCCCGTGCGGCGCGAGCGCCTCGAGAGTCCTGATCGTTGGAAAATGCAGCGATATCGCTCCGTCACGATAGGCAGCGAGCGCATCGTTCGCACTCAGCCAGCAGGAGTCCGTCAGCTCGCCGCCGCAGTGTCCCGCATCCTGGTCCTCCGGCATCGCGGCGAGGAAGAACCTCGTCGAGAAGCGCCTGGGAAGCGCCTTCGGCGTTATCCAGAAACTGAAGTAATGCAGGGCATCGCAGTGCAATCGAACCTCGTTATCGACGACGAATGAGCGCCAGTCCAGTGTGCCGTCGTTCAGGGCATCGCGCGCAGCATCGAGGTCGACACCGCGCTCGGCCACTGTCGCAAGCAGCACACCGGATTCCTCGAACAGTTCCCTGATGGCGGCGCTGAAATAGGCAAGACCAAGATCGACACCCAGCAAGGTGTTCGCCTCGTCAGGTGTAATGCCGGCGCAATGATCCCCGACGAGCGCATCCGCATCCTCGAGGACACCACCGGGGAACGCGTGAGCCCCGCCGAATGCCGACCGCTCGTGGCGACGCATCAACAATAGCTCGGGGGCATCGCCGGTCTCGCGCATGAGCACTACCGTCGATGATGGCCTCGCGGCGGCAAAGTCAGTCAAT
The DNA here is from genome assembly GCA_041562415.1 of Woeseiaceae bacterium. GTDB lineage: Bacteria > Pseudomonadota > Gammaproteobacteria > Steroidobacterales > Woeseiaceae > UBA1847. Next base: position 1,982 of record JBFEXY010000324.1, on the reverse strand, counting down.
GGCCGCCCGCTCCGGATCGCCGGTCTCGACGTAGGCACGCATCCGCTCAAGCGCCTCGCCGATGACGTAGTCAACCGGGAGGGCAATAGCGTTGAGTCCGCCGGGCCGGTAGCCACCAACGACGTACGTGAATTTCACGCGCGTGCCCTCCTCCGCATCGAAGAACTCCCAGGTCATGTTGCCGTTCACGCCCATCAGGCCGAGCGGACCGAGCCCGCCCGTCAGGCGCAGGATGATTCCCGGATTAACGAATGTCACGGTCATGTGGACGACACCACCGCCATTCTCGAATGTTTCGCAAAAGCATCCCTGCGGCACGCTATTGATGGTCATTCGGCCAGCGTCGCCGTTCACCGTGTGATCGTCGCTCCACCACTGGCCAATCTCGTCGACCGCCGCCTGCCAGACGCGCGCCCGGGATGCGCTGACGGTCACTTCGTGGACCGTTGTGAAACCGTTTTCCGCAGAGTCTGTAACCTCAGCAACAGCGCCGCTGTTGAACACGAGAAGCGCGGCCAGAGCAATCAGCTGCTTCATCGGGACTCCTTGCGATTGATCGGGCCAGCTACTTTACCCAAAATGCCCCAATGTATCCCGCTGCCCGCGAGTTAGAACGCTTCATCACACGCGCCGGCCCTGTTGCCGTTGTCACCGGCGCCGGTGTCAGCACGGCGTCCGGTATCCCGGACTATCGCGACCGAAACGGCGACTGGAAGCACGCGCAACCCGTGCAGTACGCGGAATTCGTATCCCGGCCAGAGGTTCGCCAGCGCTACTGGGCACGGAGTTTTGCCGGCTGGGGACGAATCGCGAATGCGACGCCCAATCTCGCCCACACCGCGCTCGCCGCACTCGAGGCGGCCGGCAGGGTGGATACGCTCATAACCCAAAACGTGGATGGACTTCACCACCGTGCGGGCAGTCGCCGCGTCATCGACCTCCACGGCCGATTGCAGACGGTTGTTTGCATGGGCTGCGGAGAACGTGTCGGCCGCGAGCAATGGCAGGAACAAATGGCTGCGGCCAACCCGTCCTGGACGTCAGGCGCCGACTATTTCGCGCCGGATGGCGACGCGAAATTGCTCGATGAAGACGTCAGCGATTTCGTGACGCCGGACTGCGAATCCTGCGGCGGCTTCGTGAAACCGGACGTGGTGTTTTTCGGTGAGAACGTGCCCAGGGATCGAGTGGCGTCCGCCTTCGAAGCGCTCGACCGTGCCAGGGCCCTGCTGGTCGTCGGCTCGTCGCTGATGGTCTACTCGGGTTATCGGTTTGCGCGCCGAGCGGCGGAGACCGGCAAGCCGATCGCCATTGTCAACCAGGGACGAACGCGCGCCGACGAGGTTGCCGCGCTGAAAATCGATGCGGATTGCGGGGATATTCTCGGCTATGTGAGCAAAAACGGTGGATGACGATCTGCGCATTGTCTTCGAGAGCCGGAACAGGGCTGCCTGCGCCGACCGCTCGCTGGTGCTTGCCGCGGCACAGATTCCGCACCAGGTCCTGCACGACCACGGTGGCTCGATGATCGTTGTGCCTGCCGGGCATTCGGCACACGCTATCGATGAGATTGCAATTTACGACGAAGCCAACCCGCCCGTGGTCCCGAAACCGCGCAGGACCATACGCTACCAGAACGCAATGCCGGGCATCGTGGCCTACGTGCTCGTCGTCTGCGGCGTGGCCTGGCTCGCGGGCGAATCCGCATTTGGCGAGAACTGGTTCCGCGCAGGCCGTGTCGACGGCGTGCTCGTTCGCGCCGGCGAACTCTGGCGCACCATCACGGCTCTGACGCTGCACTCCGGCCTGGGACACCTGGCGGGCAACGTGGTATTCGGCGCCCTGTTCGGGCTGTTTGCCGGCCGCATCCTCGGGTCGGGTGTCGCGTGGTTCGCCATCGTCACGACCGGCGCCCTGGGGAACCTCCTCAATACGCTGGTGCTTGCGCCCGATCATCGCTCCATCGGTGCGTCGACGGCCGT
>JBFEXY010000323.1:0-2724 GCA_041562415.1 Woeseiaceae bacterium | reverse complement strand
CCCCTCAAAGCCAACGTCGACGCAGCTGCGAAGATCGACGGCGTCACGACGCTGGAGAAAGTCCTGGTTGTGAAGAATACGGGCAAGGACATCGGCTGGCAGGACAGCCGCGACGTATGGCTGCACGAGGCGGAGGAGTCCGTGGACGACGACTGCCCCTGCGAGCCGATGAACGCGGAGGATCCCCTGTTCATCCTGTACACGTCGGGTTCGACCGGCCAACCCAAGGGCGTCCTGCACACGACCGGCGGTTACCTCGTGTACGCGGCGCTGACGTTCAAGTACGTGTTCAACTACGAGCCCGGAGATATCTACTGGTGTACCGCCGACGTCGGCTGGGTGACCGGCCATTCCTACATCGTCTACGGCCCGCTCGCGAACGGTGCCAGGACCATGATGTTCGAGGGCGTACCGAACTATCCCGACTCGAGCCGTTTCTGGCAGATCTGCGACAAGCACCAGGTCAACATCTGCTACACGGCGCCGACGGCGATTCGCGCACTCATGCGCGAGGGCGATGAGCCGGTCAAGCGCACCTCCCGAAAGAGTCTGCGGCTGCTCGGCTCGGTCGGTGAACCGATCAATCCCGAAGCCTGGGACTGGTATTACAGGGTGGTCGGCGACAGCCGCTGCCCGATCGTCGACACCTGGTGGCAGACCGAGACGGGCGGCATCCTGATTACGCCGCTGCCCGGCGCAACGCCGCTGAAACCGGGCTCGGCCACCCGGCCATTCTTCGGCGTCAAGCCTGCCATCGTCGACCCCGACGGAAACATACTGGACGGTGCGGTCTCAGGCTTGCTGGTCATACTCGACAGCTGGCCCGGCCAGATGCGCACGGTCTATGGTGATCACGACCGATTCGTTCAGACCTACTTCCGCGCTTTCGAGGGCCGCTACTTCACCGGCGACGGGGCGCGGCGCGACGAAGACGGTTTCTACTGGATTACGGGTCGCGTCGACGACGTGCTAAACGTTTCAGGCCATCGTATGGGCACGGCGGAAGTCGAGAGCGCGCTGGTCGCTCACCAGGCGGTCGCCGAGGCTGCGGTTGTCGGTTATCCTCACGATATCAAGGGGCAGGGCATTTACGTGTATGTCACGCTCATGGAAGGGTATGAGCCTAGCGACGAGCTGGCCGTCGAACTGCGTAACTGGGTTCGCAAGGAGATCGGACCCATCGCGAGCCCCGACCTGCTGCAGTGGGCGCCGGGGCTGCCGAAGACGCGGTCCGGCAAGATCATGCGGCGCATTCTCAGGAAGATCGCGGAAAACGACTACGGCAATCTCGGTGATACATCCACGCTGGCCGACCCGAGCGTCGTAGAGCACCTGATCGAAAACCGGAAAAACCGCGGGTAAGGATACGGAACGGCTGTGACGCAATCCGACAGTAGTAATTTCATCGTCGCCGACGATCACCCCTTATTCCGGGAGGCACTGATCCACGCGATTCACAACTGCGTGCCCGGTGCCGTGATCCACGAGGCGGATAGCCTCGCGAGTCTGTACGAAGTCGTCGAAGCGAACCCTGATGCGGATCTCTTGTTCCTGGACCTGCACATGCCCGGCGTCAGCGGGTTCTCCGCGCTGGCCTACATGCGCAACAATCACGAGTCCTTGCCGACCGTCATCGTCTCCGCGGTCGACGACCCCGCGGTAATCCGGCGAGCAATCCAGCACGGCGCCAGCGGCTTCATCCCGAAATCGTCACCTATCCGCAAGATAGAGGCGGCAATCGACGCCATCCTCCAGGGCGAGGTGTGGCTGCCCGATAACGTCGACCTCGGCGCGGGAGGGCTCGACAACGAGGAAGCTCGAATTGCGACGGCAATGAGCGCGTTGACGCCGCACCAGTTCAGGGTCCTGATGATGCTGGGTGAAGGACTGCTCAACAAGCAGATCGCCTACCAGCTCGGCGTCTCGGAGGCGACCATCAAGGCGCACGTAACCGCAATCCTGCGCAAGATGCACGTGACGAATCGCACCCAGGCGGTACTCGCGGTGCAGCGGCTGAATACCAAGGAGCCCGGGCTCGTCGAATAACCGGCCCGCGACTACGGGCGGCTCAGGATGCGCGACATAAGGGCGCGCAATGCCGCCGGCTTGATCGGTTTGTGAAGCAGCGCGTGGCCCGAGTGCCGAATCTCTTCTCGAACTGTCTCGGTGTGGTCCGCTGTGACGATGATCGCGGGAATCTGTGTCTCTGCGAACTCTCGCAATTCGTCGATAACCTCGATTCCCGTTACGTCGTCGTCGAGGTGGTAGTCGACGAGGAGTATCGACGGATAGCCGCCGCCGTTGCTGCCAAGTTTTCGCAGGTGCGCGAGGGCACTTTCGGAGTTGTTGGCGATTAGCGGACTGGCGCCCCACTTGCTCAGGAGCCCCTGCATACCTTCGAGGATCGTATGCTCGTTATCGATGCACAGGATAATGGTTCCATCCAGTGACGATGCCGGTGCTTTGTCGATCAGGCCCCTGATCGTCGGAGTGGCATCCGCTCGGTCCGCGAGCGGGACCAGTATTTCGAACGTGCTGCCCCGGTCGATCTCGGATCGCATCCGGACCTCGTGATCCAGGAGTTTCGCGATGCGCTCTACGATCGCGAGCCCCAGTCCGAGGCCCCGCTTGGTTCCCTTGCCACGTTTTGCGAGCCGTTTGAATTCTTCGAACACGATTTTCTGATCTTCCGGCGCGATGCCGATGCCCGTATCGACCACCTGT
>JBFEXY010000322.1:0-2761 GCA_041562415.1 Woeseiaceae bacterium | reverse complement strand
GAGTCCAAAGCGATCCGCGTCGCGTTGACGCGGAGCTACGGCAACATCTCCAAGGCGGCGGAACTCCTCGGCATTACCCGGCCGACCCTCTATGACCTCATGAACAAATATGGCCTGACGGCCGAGGCTTATTCGAAGAAAAGCGTCGTCAACGCCAACTGAAACTCCCTCGGCTGGCGCAACTCAATCTCAGCGCGTCTTGAACTGGTCCGGGTTCAGGTCGTGTCGGGCAAGCAGCTTGTAGAAGTCGGTACGGTTGCGTTTCGCGAGTCGTGCCGCCTGGCTCACGTTGCCGGTCGTAATCTGGAGAATCTGAGACAGGTAGTTGCGCGTGAATTCGTCGCGCGCATCGCTGAAGGACAGCAGCTTGCCGGAATGCTCGCCAAGCGACTGCTGTACGAGTTCCGCCGAAATCACGGGCGAACGGGACAGCGCCACGTTCTGCCGGACCACGTTGTAAAGCTGGCGGATATTGCCCGGCCATTCGGCTGTCACGAGCATCTCTACGGCTTCCGGCGCGTAGACCTTACGCTCCTGCCCGGCTTCACGCGCAATCTGCTGCAGGAAGTGGGCGACCAGCAGCGGAATGTCTTCGCGGCGCTGGTCGAGCGTCGGGATCTTGATGTTGACCACGTTCAGCCGGTAGTAAAGATCTTCGCGAAACCTCCCTTCGCCCATGAGTTCCTGCAGGTCGCGGTGCGTCGCCGAGATGACCCGCACGTCGACGTTGATTGCGTCGGTGCTGCCGACCGGCCGCACCTGGTGTTCCTGCAATACGCGCAGCAGCTTGACCTGCAGGCGCATCGGCATGTCGCCGATCTCGTCGAGCAGCAGGGTGCCGCCCTCGGCTGCCTGGAACAGGCCTTTATGGCTGCGCGTGGCGCCGGTAAACGAACCCTTCTCGTGGCCGAAGAGCTCCGATTCCAGCAGGTTCTCAGCCATGGCCGAGCAGTTGATCGCAACGAACGGCTTTGAGTGCCGCGGGCTGGCGTTATGAATAGCCCTGGCGAGCAGTTCCTTGCCGGTGCCGCTCTCGCCGTTGATGAGTACCCGGGCGTCGGTTGCCGCAACCATCTTGGCCTGGTTCAGGATTTCCTTCATGGCCTGGTTGCGCGTGATGATCTCCGCTGACCAGTCTTCCTCGACTTCGACCGAGCCGGAGACCCTGATGGCCTTCTTCACGGTCTGCATCAGTTCGTCCTTGTCGATCGGCTTTGTGAGGAATCCGAATGCGCCGCTCTGGGTTGCCACGACGGCGTCGGGGATCGTGCCGTGCGCGGTGATGATCACGACCCTGAGGCCCGGCGAGCGGGTCTGCAGTTCTTTCAGCAACCCGATGCCGTCCATCTTGTCCATGCGCAAATCGGTGATGACCAGGTCGGGGCTGAATCGATTGAGGATCGCCAGCGCCTTGTGCGCGGACTCGACGGCCTCGACCTCGTAGCCCTCGGCACGCAGCCGGATCGACAGCAGCCGCAGCAGGCCGGGATCGTCGTCGACGAGCAGGATTTTCCCCTCGGAACCGGGATTCTTGTTGGCCATGAAATTTAACTAAATGATCGAATACGAAAGGGTAGTGCTATCGGAACGCTTCGGCAAGGAACTGCTGGGCAGACACGGCATTTGCGTTGGGATCGCGGTACCTGCAGGGGCGCGACTCAATGCCGCCCCGACCGCCGTTCAAGAACCGCTGTTACTGGTCCTGCTGGCGAATCGAGCGCTCGATCGAGGTGATGGCCTCGAGCTTGCTTTCCGCTTCCTCGAGATCCCGCCGCAGCCGGCGGTTCTCGGCCTCGACCGTGGCGAGACGCTGATTGATTGCAGCCTCTTCGGTGCGCTGCGCGCGATCCGTGGAGGCGCGCAGGCGGCGGGCTTCCGAACTCCGCAGAATGAGTTCCTCGGTCGACTTCAGATAGATAGTCGTCAGGGCGACTTCCGCGGGTGTCATGAGGGCCGTCTGCGTCATCAATTCGCGCAGCATGCTCTGCGCCTCCTGCGGGTCGCTGCCAGGGTGACCGGGTGTCGCAAGCACCAGGGCATAGCGCAACCTTGTCGACGGATTCGGCGCCAGTTGCGCCGCGGCCTGCGAGTCCGCGAAGATCTCCGCCTGGAGCGCCGGGTCATCCGAGGACAGGTCCGAAAGCTCCGCGAGGTAATCGTCCCCGGCGGGCGCGCCGGGTATAGCCGGCGCGTCCGTCGCTGTCGAATCGCTGCCGCGCTCGGAATTAAGCCAGCCTTTCGTCTGTGAACAGCCCGATAACATCACGGCAATCATGGCGGCCGCGATGAGTCGCTTCGTAGCTGTTTTCTGGCTTTCCTCAAGCATTTGCTGCCAACTTCTGTTGCGTCGTTACGCGCTCTTGCGGAATGTATATCCGGAAGTGCGCGCCCGGGAATTCTCCCGTATCCACAAGGCTAACCGAACCGTCATGCGCCTGGATACACTCCAGCACCACCGACAGCCCGATACCCGTACCGGCTACGTGGCCACCTTGCTCCCTGCGGCCCTGGAAGAACGCTTCGAATATCCGTGTTCGTTCTTCTTCGGGTATCCCGGGCCCCGTATCCGCGAAATCGATCACGAAGCTGGTCGGCTCGCGCCGCGCCCGGATCGTAACCGTGCCCCCCTTCGGCGTAAATTTCACGGCATTCGATAGCAAATTATCGAATACCGTGCGCAATTTGTCTCGATCCGCGTTCACAATTATGTCTTCGACTTCCAGTCGCAGCTGGATGCCGGCGGACTTGAGTGCGAGCCGCT
>JBFEXY010000321.1:0-2765 GCA_041562415.1 Woeseiaceae bacterium | reverse complement strand
TCCGTGCGATCGGCTCGAGGCGGCCCGATTCGATGCTGCGCTGCCCAAGGAAAACATAAAACGTCTCGCGGGGTTCCGGCAAGCTGTCGTTAACGAGCGGGATATGTAGCGTCTCCGCTTCTTCAGCCGAGGCAAACGCGACGACGGGCTGCTCCAGGGCGATGTAGTCGGTGTCGGCAACGGCGGTGTGATCACCGGTCCACCAGTAGAGCGGACCGGTTGTGCCGACCGGCTGCCGAAACGCGATGCGTGCTGCTCCGTCGCGCTCGTACACGGTCACGAGGGACTGTATCAACGTACTGCCCGGCGTCTCGCTCGCTGCCTCGGGTTCAACAGCCGCTTCGGTTTCCATAGCCGTGGCGTCCGGGATGGATCCTTCGGACGGCTGCGCATCCGGTAGCGTGGATGCGTCGCTCGCTATATGCGGCTCAAGCGCCGCGACGGATTCCACCGGTGACTCCGAAACGGCCGAAGTGACGTCAGGCTCGCCTGCAGCGGACGCATCCTGCGTCACTTCCGCAGCCGGCAAAATGACTACGCTCTCGACAGGCGAGGGTTCGAGGTAAGAATCAGCGAGATCGGTCAGCCTCGCGATATCTTCACCGGGCTGGCCATAGAAATACCAGGCAGCAAGGGCGCCCAGGACGATGGCCAGGAAGAAAGATCGTATGTGACTCGCGCGGTTGCGTCGCGCGCGTGCCATTTTTCGCCGCCGCTCGTCTCGCGGCGCGGGTCCTGTAATAACAGCCGGAGCGACCGGCGCGGTGGCGGCGCCAGTGCTTTCAGGCCTGGTCGGCACCGGCCGGGTGGTCGGCGGCGCTTCCTTGCGATCGGCCGACCCGGTTGCCGAGGGCCGCAGGCGCTCGTTGCCGGTCACGCCCAGGTCTGCAAGAAAGTCCTTGACCGTCGCGGGCCGTTCGTCGCGGTCGAAAGACAGAGCCCGACTTATTGCATTCCACTGTTTTTCGGGCAGCGAGCGGACGCGGGCCGGCTTGATTCCGGCGAGACTGGCCTCGGCCGGTGAATGGAAATTGAAAGGATGCTTGCCTGACAGAACTTCGTAAGTGAGGCAGGCCAGTGAATATATGTCGTCGCTGATATCAGACCGGCTGAACGGGTCCCTGGAGGCGACCCCCCGAAGGATGGTCGACGCAGAATCCAGCGGTACGACGTCGAGCAAGCGAACATCGAGGTCTTCGGTTATGAAGACATTTTCCGCAGTTAGTTGACCGTGCACCATCGACTTCGCATGCAGGAACTGAAGCGCATCACCGATAGCACGAACGACGGGAAGCGCCTCCTGCAACGGCAATGTCGTTGCGTCGTCGAGTACGAAGCGCAACGAGGCACCGTCGAGAAGTTCCATGACGAGATAGCCGAACTTGCCGTCGTGGTCGCACTCCGAATACGAAACGATATTCGGGTGCGAGCTTGCGCGCAGCACCGTGTAGCCGAGTTTCAGCTTGCTGAAAAGTCCCTGGTCCAGGGCAATCCTGTCCGGCAGCAACTGTATGGCCACGCGGCCGCCGACGCCGAGCTCACGATAACCTTCGTCCTCCGCTTCGTAGATGTCGCCAAGCCGGCCACGCCCGATCTGTGCACGCAGACGATAGCGGCCAGCGATGAGGCGCCGGTCTGGTTGAACGGCTTGCTGCTCGTGACCGAGTTCAAGTGTTGTCATTGTCAGATCCGCAATGATTGACACGGGGCCGGGCGCTTGACCGGAAGCCGACGCCGGCGTAGCACGGGAATGAGACCGAACGATGTCGGGCTCGCCGCCTCTTGTCGTTTTCGGGTACGGCCTTAGCCCTGAGCCACCAGTTTAGCACCATAAGGAGCGGCTCGTGGAGCAAGAAGAGGTGGGCGGTCAAAGCTGCCGGTGGAGCCTTGCATCGTGCGTGCGGAAATGCTCAGAAAACCAGCGATTTAGCCGCGAAGACAGATCGTCTTCAGCAAAGCCACCGCCGATTTCGACACCGTGGATAATGTCGGTGAGCTGGTCGAGCAAGGATTCGTGATCCTCCTTATGTGGGCCGTAGTAAGCATACCCGGCGTCCCGCATGATCTTCTCTTCGAGCGCGAAATGCGCCGCGATCTGCGCGTAAATCTCGCCGAGTCCTGCCGCGACCTCGTCCCGGTCTGCTCCTTGCTGAATTCCCGCATGCAGGCTATTGATCAGGTCGATCAGCTCGCGATGCTCGTGGTCGACCGCAACGTTGCCGACGCTGAATTCCGGTCTCCATTCGATCAGGCTCATCGGAAACTGAAGCCTCCTGCCTCGGCGCGGAACGTAACCGTGAAGTAGCGGCCAGCGATCAGCGTTACGCTTTCAGCGTGTGTGTAGTCCCAGCCGTCGCGACGATCGGATTCACGCAGCCTCGCAATTATCGTATGCGTACCCGGTGCGATCTCGAATCGCTGGTAAACGGAAGCCGGTCCATCGTTCCAGAGCCCCGATGGTGGGGCTTCGATACGCTTCACGATCTCGCCATCGATCTCGAGTTCGACGGTCAACGGCAGGCGTTCCCGCTCGCACTTCTCGGGGCGGCGCATGTTGGGCGCGAGCTTCGCAATCTCTTCCGGCGTCAGGCGCACGCAGGGCTTCACGCGGTTGGCGGCATGGCTCAGCGATAGCTTGACGGTCGCGTGCTCAGCGGCGGCGTAGTCGTATGCGGGCGAAGCGGACAGGTAGCCTGCGACGAATGCGAAAGCAGCGTAGGTGAGCGCCTGCAGCGCAATGCGGAGCCAGCTATTCATCCTGCAGC
>JBFEXY010000320.1:0-2824 GCA_041562415.1 Woeseiaceae bacterium | reverse complement strand
AGCCCTATATAGACGCCAAGATGCGCGAAACTGGGCCGCACCGTTTTCAGCTTGTCGGCATAGCCGAAAGCATCGGCCACGCCGTCAGGCAGCAGGCCTTCGAAGGTATTCGCAATACCAGCCGATGAAATCACCGTATTGCATTCGATTCGATGGCCGTCCGCCATCTCGACGCCGCTTACCTGGCCGTCATCCACGAGTATCCTGGCAACCCGCGCATACGTGAACACCTCACCACCGGCCTCCTGGATCTTCGGGATGATGCTGTCCGCGATTCGCCAGCTGCCACCCACCGGATAGAAGCCGCCATACAGGTAGTGCCTGGCGATCATTGCGTGCACCATGAACGCGGATTGCTTCGGCGGCAGGCCCATGTCACCCCATTGCCCGCAGAGCGTTGCGATGAGGTCCCGGTCCTGCGTCAGGCTGCTCAGGACATCGTCGGTGCTGCGATACATAAACTCCGGTGTTCGCAGCTTTATGACGGGCGCGGCGAGTTTGCGTTGCCAGGGTCTCAGGACCTTTTCCATGCCGAGATCGCTCAGCGCCCGGCCGACCCGCCGCAGGAGTTCCATGTAAGCGTCGATGGCGTCTGTTTCCTCGGGGAACTGGCGCACCAGGTTGTCGCGAAACGCCTGCTTGCCGGCCATCGCGTTGAAGACCTTGTCGCCGATGTAGAAGCGGTCGTATTCGTCCGCCATCGGTGCCCACTCGAGCTTTCCGCCAGAGAGGAAATCGAACATCTTGCGGGTACGGGTCTCTGTGCCGACATCGCCGATGTAGTGCACACCGACATCCCACTCGTAACCGTTGCGCTCGTAGGAATGGGTGTAGCCGCCTGCCGTGTAGTGCTGCTCGAGGACGCAGACGCGCCAGCCGAGTTCGGAGAGCAGTGCCGCCGTCGTCAGCCCTCCCATGCCAGAGCCGATGACGACGGCGTCATAGTCCGGCGCAAGTCGCTTGGGGCGGTAACGATAGCCGATACGTAGTGTGCTGGGCTTCACGGAGTATCAGTCGTTGTCTATACCGAGCTGCTCCTTGATGGCCGCGAGCTCCGCCTCCAGCCTGCTGACGCGCTCGGACAGCTCGGAGACGCTGACGCGGCCCGATGTCGACCGTTCGGCCGGGGCCTGGCTGGCATAGGCGTCGACATCCACGGGACCGCAAAACAGATGCATGTACTCGGAGTCCTTGCGTCCCGAGGCTCGCGGCAGCTTGACGAGCAACGGTTCTCCGTCGCGCTCGATCAGGCTTGTGAGCGACGCCACGACTGCGGAATTGTCGGCGAAAGAGTGCAGCCGGCCGCTGCGCGAGCGAATCTCGCCGGGCGTCTGCGGCCCGCGCAATAGCAACAGGCAGACGATTGCCAGCTGCGCATCGTCGAAATGGAAATCGCTGTAGCGGGTATTGCAGAAGCGCTGCACGTATTTCTCGGTGCGGCTCTTGAAGTTTTCATCCGTGCGCACGAGGTGCTTGGACTCGAGATCGCGGATCGTGTGCTGAACCTCGCCCTGGGTGAGGTTCATTACAGGGTCTCGAGACGATTTCTGGTTACAGGCGTTGGTCAGCGCATTGAGCGTCAACGGATACTGCTCCGGCGTCACTACGGATTTTTCGATAAGGCAACCGATGACGCGGGCTTCCTTTTCGTTGAGCTCTGGCAGCACATCGAGTCCTCTGTGATATGCCCGGAATCGGCACGCTGCATACTGTGGCGCAAAGGCTTGCGGCGGGCAAGCGATCGATCAGCCGATCTCCTCGCCTGCTAGACTCCTACCGACCTTAGGAAGGAGCCCGCGATGGCAAAAAAGCTCAAAAACGAGACCGCCCTGCTCAATGAGGCGCTCCGCCTGGTCATGGAAGACGCCGTCCGCCGGAAGATCGTCGAATTCGAAGCCACGGATTCGCGCAACCTGAAAATCGAGTACGCCTACCGGCTCCTGGTGCACGACCAAAAAATTGCGCCGCTCCCACCCGACCAGCTGAAAATCCCGAACATGAAGCATCGACTCGCCATGTGGGTGACGCGTGAACTGCCGCCGGATCACGAATTACTGGCGTAAATCCCGCGCAAATTCGACAGCCGCGCTACCAGCGCACGCCAATGACGGGCTGGAAAGCGTCGTAACCTGCATTGTCGGATGCCTGGCCGGCGCCTAGCCCGTAATAACGCGAAATCCGATCGCCGTGGCGGTGATTCCACGGCCGCGCATGCTTGGAAGTCGGCCCGATTTCGCGGACAATAGTTGGCTTTTCGGCCGGACCGGCCGTTCCCGGAAGCCAGGGGGATCCCCGTGCAAAGAATCCTGATTTTATTCCTGATGTTAGTGCTTGCCGCCTGCGGCAAGGAGCAGGCACCCACCGAACCTGATGGCCAGCCCGACGCGGCTGCGGAGGAGTCGTTCGAGGTCAGCGTCGATCGCTTCGCGGACATCGAGTTGCTTCGGTATGAAGTTCCCGGCTTCGATGAACTCTCGCTTCGGGAAAAGAAACTCGCGTTTTACCTGTCGCAGGCAGCCCTCGCCGGGCGAGACATCATTTACGACCAGAATTACGAGCACAATCTGCGCATCCGCAAGCTGCTTGCAGCAATCGTCGGCACCTACAGCGGCGATCGGGAAGCAGAGGATTTCAAGAAGCTGCTCGAGTACGCCAAGCGCGTGTGGTTCGCACACGGCATTCACCACCATTACTCCATGGACAAGATGCTGCCGGAATTCACGCCCGAGGCGCTGATCGCAATGGTTGCGAAAAGCGACGAATCGAAGCTGCCGCTCGATGAAGGCCAGACGCGCGGCGAGCTGCTCGACATGCTCCGGCCCGT
>JBFEXY010000319.1:0-2833 GCA_041562415.1 Woeseiaceae bacterium | reverse complement strand
CTCTCCTCGCCTTCCTTGAGGCTGATCGAATTGACCACGGCCTTGCCCTGCACACAGCGCAAGCCGGCTTCGATCACCGACCATTTGGACGAATCGATCATGATCGGCAAGCGGGAAACGTCTGGTTCGGACGCGATCAGGTTGAGGAAGGTCACCATCGCCTGCTCCGAATCGAGCATGCCCTCGTCCATGTTTACGTCGATGATCTGCGCGCCGTTTTCGACCTGCTGGCGCGCAACCTGCACGGCCTCGGCATAGTCGTCGGCCTCGATCAGCCTGCGGAAGATTGCCGACCCGGTGACATTGCAGCGTTCGCCAACGTTGACGAACAGGTCGTCCGGACCGATGTTGAGCGGTTCGAGCCCCGACAGGCGGCAGCGAACGGGGATATCGGGTATCGCACGTGGATTCTTGTCGCTGATGGCCTCTTTAAGCGCCGCGATGTGCGCGGGCGTGGTGCCGCAGCAGCCTCCAACCAGGTTGACGAGGCCGCTCTCGGCAAACTCGCCGATCACTTCCGCCATGGCCTCGGGCGTTTCGTCGTATTCTCCGAATTCGTTGGGCAGTCCGGCATTCGGATGTGCGCTGACTCGTGTGTCGGCGACGCGCGATAGCTCATCGACGTACGGGCGCAGGTCCTTCGCCCCCAGCGCGCAATTGAGCCCGATCATGAAAGGATCGACGTGACGCACCGAATTCCAGAAGGCCTCGGGCGTCTGGCCGGACAGGGTACGGCCGGACGCGTCCGTGATCGTGCCCGAAATCATCACGGGCAACGTTGTGCCGGTCGCCTCGAACGCCCTCTTGATCGCGAAGACCGCCGCCTTGGCATTCAATGTGTCGAAGATCGTCTCGACCATCAGGAAATCGACGCCGTTTTCGATCAGGGCCCGCGCTGCTTCTTCGTAAGTAACGGCGAGAGCAGCAAAGCGAATGTTGCGGTAACCGGGGTCATTGACGTCGGGCGAAATCGATGCCGTGCGGTTCGTGGGACCCAGCACGCCTGCAACGAAACGCGGGCTGCCCGTCTTTTCGGCATGAGCGTCGGCGCACTCGCGAGCGAGACGCGCTGCGGCAACGTTCAGCTCGGCAACCAGCGCCTCCATGCCGTAGTCCGCCATCGAAGGCGCGTTGGAGTTGAAGGTGTTGGTCTCGATGATGTCGGCGCCGGCCTCGAGGAACGCCGTGTGTATGTCGCGGATCAACTGCGGGCGCGTAATGGACAGCAAATCGTTGTTGCCCTTGAGATCGCTATCCCAGTCAGCGAAGCGATCGCCACGGTAGTCGTCTTCACCGAGACCGTAGCTTTGGATCATGGTGCCCATCGCGCCATCGAGTAGCACGATGCGCTGCTCGAGCAGCGCAAATAATGACTTGATGCGTTCCTCGCGATTCATACGTAGTCCTAGGCTGCGGCCTGCTTCGGCCTGATCCCCAGCGCATGGCATATCGCGACGGTCAGCTCGGAACGGTTCAGCGTGTAAAAGTGAAACTCGTCGACACCTTCGGCCTGCAGCCGTTGCACCTGCTCGATCGCAACGTTCGCCGCAATGAGATTGCGCGTTTCGGTATCGTCGTCGAGCCCCTCGAAACGCTCGCGCAGCCATTCCGGCACGCTTGCGCCACAGTGCGCGGCGAATTTGGTCATCTGCGAGAAACGCGTTATTGGCAGGATGCCGGGGACGATCGGTGACGCTATGCCCGCGGCGGCACAGCGATCGCGGAAACGCAGGAACAGCCCGGTATCGAAAAAGAACTGGGTGATCGCTCGCGAGGCGCCGGCGTCGAGCTTGCGCTTCAGGTTATCGAGGTCGAATTCCGGGCTTGGCGCCTCTGGATGCACCTCGGGGTAAGCCGCGACCGAGATGTCGAAATCTGCAACTTTCCTGAGCCCCGCGACGAGATCGGAAGCGTACGCATAACCACCCGGCGTCGGCACATATTTGCTGCTGCCGCCGGGCGGATCGCCACGCAACGCCACGAGGTGACGAATGCCCATGTCCCAGTAGTCGCGCGCAATATCGTCGATCTCTCCGCGACTTGCGTCCACGCAAGTCAGGTGCGGAGCGACGGTAAGGTCGGTTTCATTGACGATGCGCTCGACAACATCATGGGTGCGTTCGCGCGTCGATCCGTCCGCCCCGTAGGTCACGGAGACGAAGTTCGGCGCGAGCGGCTGAAGTCGCTGGATCGATTTCCACAAAGTCTCCTGCATCTGCTCGGAGTGCGGCGGGAAGAACTCGAAGGAAACCTGGACGTGTTCGGATATCGACTGATTCATAACGGGTATTCAGGCGACCGCAGTCGCCGCTTCGTGTTTGGTGGCAACCGCGAGCAGCCACTCCGGCTGCTTCGCGGGGACGGGACGCGCCGGCGCAAGCCGCAGGCCGCTATCTGCGCACCAGCTCGCGAGTTGAGTCGCATTATCGTGGAAGTCCCGCTGCCCGGTGGCGGCGAGCAGCAACAGCCTGCCGCCTGGCCTCAGGACGCGAACGGCTTCGGCGATCGCATGCGTCGGCCGTTCCGCTTCGAAGAGCACGTCGTCGAGGATTGCGGTATCGAACTCGTTATCGCCTAACGGCAGCCTGTACATATCGCCCTGGCGCAAGGTGCAGTTCGGCAGGCCCGCCAGCAGCAGCTGTGCACGCGCAAATCGCCGTGCATCGGGATCGACGTCCACGCCGACTGCGCGGCGCGCGCGCGAAGCCAGCAGCTTCAGAATTTTGCCGTGACCGCTGCCGATGTCGATGAGGTCACCGACCGGGGCGGCCACGGTGAGCTCGACGAGAGCGCGATGCAGCGAACGGTTGCCGATGACCGCTTCGTCGACACT
>JBFEXY010000318.1:0-2913 GCA_041562415.1 Woeseiaceae bacterium | reverse complement strand
TGGCGGAGTGAGCGCACAAAAGTGCTGGAGGACATGCTCGCATCGCTCGGCCTGACGGCACTCGATTTCGACGTGGACCATCGCAAGCGATTCTTCGGTTGGGCACTCGACCATATCTATGTTCGAGGCCTTTATTCCGAACACGCGACGACGCTGCAGTCCGATGCCTCGGACCACAATCCGATGACCGTGCGACTGCGCTTGTCGGAAGAGCCGCTGCGCGTGAGGGCGGCGCGATGAGATTGCTGCCCCTGGTTGCGGCGTTGGCCTTGCTGTTGCCCGCGGCGGTTTTTGCCGGCAACACGGAGGCCGAGATCGAGTATCTCATCAGCGCGGTCGGCGAGAGCGGCTGCACGTTCATACGCAACGGCTCGCGCCACGACGCCGAAGACGCCGCATCGCACATGCGCCTGAAGTACCGGCGCGGCAAGCGATATGCGACGACGGCAGAACTGTTTATCGAGCGCCTGGCGAGCAAGAGTTCGTTCAGTGGCAAACCCTATGCGATCGAGTGCCCTGATAGCACAGCCGTGCCCAGCGGCGACTGGCTCACCGCGCGCCTCCATGAATATCGTGCGCAGGCGTCGAACTCGCAGTAATCAACCACGGGCCCTCGCGACATAATCCCTGCGTAGTTCTACGCATTAAACCCGGTCCCGATATCCGCTAGAAAGAACGTGGAAAACCGCGTCTTTCGTAAACCGGGAGTAACAGCATGTCTGGTCGCAATCCGATCGAAGCGCTGGCGCGCCTGCGCCACGAGTTCGGCGAGCACGGCGGCGTCAATATGTCCATCGAGGCGAGCTCGACGTTCACCGTGATGGAGCCGGGTACGATGCCGGCGATGTTCCAGGGGCTCAAAGGTCACGATGCAGGCTGCTACCTGTACGGTCGGCATTTCAATCCCACCGTGTACCACCTCGGCCTGCAGCTGGCAGCGATCGAGGGGACAGAGACCGCCTACTGCACGGCCAGCGGCATGGGCGCCATTTCTGCAACGCTGCTCGCCCTGTGTAAATCGGGCGATCACATCGTCGCATCGAACGCCGTCTATGGTGGCAGTTACGCACTGATGCACGATTTCCTGCCGGAAAGAGCGGGCATAACGGCGACCTTCGTCGACATCACCGATCTCGGGGCCGTGCGTAATGCAATTACGGACAAGACCCGCGTCGTCTACACGGAAAGCATGTCGAACCCGACGCTGCGCGTTGCCGATATTCCGAAGCTTTCCTCGATAGCGCGTGAAGCCGGCATCCCGCTGGTCGTCGACAATACCTTCAGCCCGTTGATTCTGAGCCCGGTCGATCACGGCGCGGACATCGTGGTGCACAGTATTACGAAGTTCATCAGCGGAATGTCGGACGTGATCGCGGGCGCCGTGTGCGGTACCAGGGAATTTATCGAGTCGTTGATGGACCTGCACGAAGGCTCGCTCATGCTCCTCGGCCCGACCATGGACCCGAAGGTCGCCGCGAATATCAGCCTGCGCATCCCGCATCTGCCGCTCCGCATGGTCGCGCACGGCGAACGCGCGCTGGCGCTTGCACAACGCCTCGACGACCTTGGTGCGCACGTCTGTTACCCGGGACTCGACGGTCATCCGGATCGCGGCCTGCTCGACGAACTGAGGTGTCCGGACTACGGCTACGGTGGCGTGATGACTATCGACATGGGCACGGAGGCGGCAGCCAATGCGCTGATGTCGAAGCTCCAGAACAAGTATGGCTTCGGTTTCATGGCCGTGAGTCTCGGCTACTTCGATACGCTGATGTCCTGTTCGGGATCCAGTACGTCTAGCGAGATGAGCGACGAAGACAAGGCGTTTGCGGGCATCAGCCCGGGGCTCGTGCGTATGTCGGTGGGCTATACCGGCACGCTGGAACAACGCTGGCAGCAGCTGCGCGATGCGCTGCATGAGGTCGACAGGCAGCAGACTGCCGCTTAGTCGGCCCTTTCGCCGGGCTCGATCTCGTGGATATCCGGGGCCGGTTCCCAGCGTCGAAACACGATATCCTTGGCCGAACCGTGGCGCTGGAGCAGCAACAGTGCCTCGTCACATTGCTGCCCGTGCATCTGCACCTCGACCAGGTAGACCGGGCTGCTCTTCGCCCCGAGGGGCCGGAACGAGCGCAACAGCATGTTGCAGTCATACGCGGACGCGGCCCCCGAAATGAGGTCGCTGGCCGTCTGCCGGGTTAGCGCCTCGTCCAGGTCGAGCGGTGCCGGCGGCACGTCGTCGGCGAGACAGTGGCTGGTGACTGCCAGCAACGCGATGACGGTGATCGAAATGTGGTTCATCATGAAACCCGGCGCCCTGTATAGTGTCTGACCAGCGGCGTGCCACAAGTTCGCGAATGCCGGCGCCATCGAGCGATTGTGCAGGAAAATCTACCAGTTTGTGCTTATTTGCGCCGAAAATGACGCAAAAAGCCGCGATTATGCTGATTGACAGGAGCCCCAGGTGGAGCTGAGACGAAAATTTCTGGCCTCATGGCTGGTTCTAATCGCGCTGTCCGCGGCCGCGTATGCCGCCGCCGACGAGGTCGCGACCCAGGTCAATATTCCCTACGACATGTTCCGGCTGGATAACGGCCTCACCGTGATCGTACACGAGGACCGGTCCACGCCGACCGTGTTTGTCGGTATGTGGTATGGCGTCGGTTCGAAAGACGAACCGAACGGCAAAACGGGTTTCGCGCACCTGTTCGAACACCTGATGTTCCAGGGCACCGAGAATCGCGAGGGCGAGTACTTCTCCCCGTTCATGGACGCGGGTGCCACGGGGATGAACGGTACGACCTCCGAGGATCGCACCAACTACTATGCGACCGTGCCGACCGGTGCACTCGACATGGCGCTGTGGATGGAAAGCGACCGCATGAGTTACCTGCTCGGCGCGGTGACGCAGGA
>JBFEXY010000317.1:0-2923 GCA_041562415.1 Woeseiaceae bacterium | reverse complement strand
CGTCGGCGTCCTGCGCCGCCATCCAGTCGAAGAATCCCTTGCGCGCAGCTGCTCGGATGCCGTTCGCATTGAGGCTGATAACCCGGAACAAACCGTCCCTCCCTGTTTCTTCAATTAAGGTGATACCGAAATCGCCTGCGGGCATCCCATCACTTGCCGCGTGTGGCATACTCCGCGACGCCGCGGCCGGAGGCGGCCATGATACAGAAGCGCGAAGCGGGACGAAGCAAATGCGAGCCTATAAGAAGGAATTTATCGACCTGGCGCTGGAACTCGGCGTATTGCGGTTCGGGGAGTTCACGCTCAAGTCCGGGCGCATCAGCCCGTATTTTTTCAACGCCGGGCTCTTCAATACCGGCTATGCGGCCGCCAGGCTCGGCCGCTTCTATGCGGCCGCCATTGCTGCTTCCGATATCGAATTCGATGTGATTTTCGGTCCCGCCTACAAGGGCATCCCGCTCGCGGCGCTGACGGCAGCCGCCCTTGCCGAGCAGCACGATATCGATGTGCCGTACTGTTACAACCGCAAGGAAGAGAAAGCTCATGGCGAAGGCGGCAGCATCGTCGGTGCGCCGCTGCAGGGTCGCACCCTGATCGTCGACGACGTCATTACTGCCGGTACGGCCGTGCGTGAGGCCTATCACCTGATTACGTCAAACGGGGCCAGCGTAGCGGGGCTGGCGATCTCGCTGGACCGCCAGGAGCGCGGCCAGGGTTCATTGTCCGCCGTGCAGGAGCTGAAGTCGTCACTGGGCATCCCGGTCATCAGCATCATCGGGCTGGACGATCTGATAGAGACCCTCGAAGAATCAGAGGATTACGCGGAATTTCTCGGGCCCGTAACGGCGTATCGCCGCAAGTACGGCGTCTCCGCCTGAGCAACCGCGGGAGGTATCGGCCATCGGTTTACAGAATGCAGTGCGGGGACTAAGCTCCGAAAAGCGAACTGTGTCGCAATTCCGGCACGCTCTCCATGGCATATTTGGGCCCATGCTTAAATCCGCAATAACCACAGGCTTTCTCATCGCCGTCGTTTCATCAGCAGCATTTGCCGCTGAACACGAGCGCGTCTACCGTTGGGTCGACGAGGAAGGCCAGATCCACTACGGTGACAGCATCCCGCCCGAGTACTCGGACCTGCCCAAACAGGTGCTCAACGAGCACGCCGTAACGGTCGAACATCTCGAGGGCCGCAAGACCGAGGAGCAGCTCGCCGCAGAGGCGAAAGAGAAAGAGCTGGAAATGCAGCGGGAGCTGCAGCTTCGCGCCGACAAGGCGTTGCTCGCGACCTACCTGACCGTAGAAGAGATCATCATGCATCGCGACCGCCGGATCGAACTGTTCCAGGCACAGGCGCGCGTCACCGAGTTGTATCTGCGCAATCTCGAGCGGAGATTGTCCAAGCTGAAGCGGGAAGCAGCAAAGTATCGGCCCTACAGCGAGGATCCTGATGCACCCTTGATCAACGAGGACCTGGTCGCCGATATCAACGAGACCCAGGACACGATCGCACGGCACCAGAAGAACCTGCTGAAGTTCCAGGAAGACGAGCGACAGATGGTTGCTCGCTTCGAAGGCGACATCAATCGCTTCAAGGCCCTGAAAGGACTGGACTGAATTCGCTCAGGCCGTGCCTGAGTGTCCGAAGCCTCCGTCTCCCCGCTCACTGTCGTCGAATTCCTCGACGACCTGGAAGCGCACCTGCTCGACAGGCACGAACACCATCTGGGCGATGCGTTCTCCCGGGGTAATTTCGTAGCTTTGGGATCCCCGGTTCCAGCAGGAAATGAACACCTGCCCCTGGTAATCGGAATCGATCAGCCCGGTCAGGTTACCGAGCACGAGACCGTGCTTGTGGCCGAGGCCTGAGCGCGGCAGCAGCACCGCGGCGAGCCCGGGGTCCCCGATATGGATCGCGAGCCCTGTCGGGATCAGTTCGGTCGCGCCCGGCTCGACGGTAACCGGGTCATCGATGCAGGCTCTCATGTCGAGTCCCGCCGAGCCATCCGTCGCATAGTGCGGCAGCGGAATCGAGTCGCCCAGTCGCGGGTCGAGGGTCTTGAGTTCAATCAGTCGCAAGTCTTTTTCCTGTCATTCTGTCGTTGAAACGATGGACAATGCGGGCTGCGTCTCGGCGCCTCGCGTTTCGAAAAATCGCGTGGCGATAAGGTCCATGAGCCCCGCTGCAAGTTCCGACTTCGGCATCTTTTCGAATGCCTTGTCACCGCCTTTCCAGATGACTTCCGCCGCGTTGTCATCGTAGTCGAAACCGCAATCGGCACCTACGCGATTGGCAACGATCATGTCCAGTTTCTTGTTCTCGAGTTTGCCCGCCGCGTATTCGCGGACGTTTTCCGTCTCCGCCGCAAAGCCGACTGTAAACGGCGCATTCTCGAGTGCCGCCACGGACGCCAGGATGTCGGGTGAGCGCACGAGTTCGAGGGCCATCGTGTCGTTCGTCTTCTTGATCTTCTGGGCAGAGGCCGCCGCCGGCCGGTAATCGGACACGGCGGCCGCAGCGATGAAGATGTCAGCGCCCTGGATTTGCTCGTGCGTCGCGGCGTGCATTTCCTCGGCCGTCTCGACGTGCACGACTTCCGTGCCGCGCGGCTCCTGCAACGACACGGGGCCGCTGATCAGGATTACGCGGGCGCCTAACGCGTGCGCGGCCGAGGCGATTGCGTAGCCCATCTTGCCTGAGCTGCGGTTGGTGATGTAACGCACCGGGTCGATGGGTTCGCGCGTCGGTCCCGCCGTGACCAGCACAGTCCTCCCGGCGAGAATGCCGTCCGCAACGGCCCCGGCGAACTCCGGGCTGCACACCGCATCCGCGATGGCTTCCGGCTCGAGCATGCGGCCGGCGCCCGTTTCGCCGCAGGCCTGCGAACCGTGTTCGGGGCCGAGAATCTGCATGCCACGTTCT
>JBFEXY010000316.1:0-2934 GCA_041562415.1 Woeseiaceae bacterium | reverse complement strand
GTGGGGCCACCTGCCGTAATGACATTGACTTCGATCCTTACGAGCTGTTGCCGAAATGGGTCCACTCGAGGAGAACGGCGTGACGCTTCAGGACAACCTATTACCCGATCTGGAGGAGATTTAATCATGGCATTTATCAAGTCAGTCCCACCTTCCGCGGCGCAAGGTGAAGTCCTGGAGATGTATCAGCGCCAGCAGGCGGCCTGGGGTTATGTGCCCAACTACGCGAAGGTCTTCTCGGGACGACCCGAAGTGCTCGCCCGCTGGGGCAAGCTGCTGGCCGAGATCAAGCGCCCCATGTCAAAGCGACGCTTCGAACTGGTTACTTTCGCCGCCGCCCTCGAACTTCGCAATACTGCGTGTTCGCTCGCACACGGTAAGGCACTGATGGAATTCTTTACTGCTGAAGAAATCCTGAAGATGAAGGAAGACAAGTTCAGCGAATCCGTAACCGAAACAGAGAAAGCAATATTCCGCTTCGCACGCAAAGTGGCGAAAGACGCGTCGCTGATTACCGCCGGGGACGTCGATCTGCTGAAGAAGCACGGCCTGAACGACGACGAGATATTCGACATCGCGGCGACGGCTGCCGGTCGCGCGTTTTTCACCAAGCTACTGGATGCGCTCGGAGTAGAAACCGACTCTACATTCGTACAACTGGAATATACGTTTCGCCGCGCGATGACCGTCGGCAGGCCGATCGGGTATCGGCCTGTCGAACGAGTGCCTGCAGTAATCGAGGAGATCAGCTCAGGTTGAATGCCTGATTTCTTGCCAGATCATGTTGCGCCGGGTCAGCGACTCTTCAGACTCAGTTCGACGCGACGGCTCTGCGCCAGGCCGTTGGCGCTCATGTCGGACGCGCCCGGATGAGATTCGCCGTAACCTCTCGCGGTCAGGCGTGCCGCATCCACACCCGCCTGCTCGAGATACTTGCGCACGGCCTCGGCACGACGTTCAGAGAGCTTCATGTTGTAACTCTCGGGGCCGCGTGAATCCGCGTAGCCGACAATGTCGACCTGCAGGTCGGGATGGCGCTTCAACATCGATGCCGATTCATCGAGCAGTCGTTTCGCGGTTGCGAGGAGCACGGCGGAATCGAAACCGAAGTAAACGTTCTTCAGCTTGACGATCTCGCAGCCGTTAGCGTCGACTTTGACGCCTGCCGGCGTGCCCGGGCACTGATCCCGGTCGTTGGGAACGCCGTCGCCATCGCTGTCCGCCGGCACGGCCGCAACGACGGCGACGGGAGCCTCTTCAGGTTCGCCGGCGGCCATCGCGCTGACCGATGAACGACCGCCGAAGTTGTACTGGAGGCCGAGAGTTATGATCGCATCGGTCAGGGAGTCGTCGCTGTCGAAGGCGTGCCGCAGCCGAGCCTCGGTCCGCAGTGACCAGGGGCTGTCGCCGAACTGGATCTTCAATCCGAGGCCGCCCGTTGCCGTAGCGTTGTTCGCCGTGGAGCCCGCCGGTGGAAGGCCACCGAAATCGGGGAGGCCCACGTCGGCTCGTAGATAGCCCAGGCCGCCGATGACGTACGGTGAAAACCGGCTTTCGGGAAGGAATTTGCCGATGACGTTGAACCCGAGCTCGAGATGCTCCTGGCCGGGGAAGCCGTCGATGTCCTGATAACCGAGCAGACCCTCGAGTGACAGGCGCCGACTCATCTCCTTGCCGAACTGGACCTGCAAGCCCGCGAAGGAGTCGTCGATCTTCCGGTCGGGGTCATCGTCGAAATAGACGACGGACGGGGCAATGTACCAGTCGCCCTCCTCTGCCTGAACGGCCAAAGAAGCCAGAGGAATCAATACGAGGGTGAATAGCTTGAGTAGTCTCGTCACGTCACTGAATGCCATCCGAGAATCAAGGGGTTAATGTAGACCGGCGTGTCCCGAAGGACTGTGAGCCAGGTCACGGGTTCATCACGCAATATGTAAAAAGATACACGATTGCGGGGGGGTCCACAAAAGATAAAAGGCAGGATCCCTGCCAAGTTGGTGGCGGTGACTTTGTCGCCACGCGCCCAAGGTTCCTGGATCCTGCGAACGACGGCGTATGATATCGAGGACAGGCCTATGTAGGTATTTGACCGTAATGAAAACTGCGCTGCGGATAGCAATTCTCTTCCTGAGCCTCGCGTCAGGCTGGAACGCCTTTAGTATGGAACGCAACCTGGACATCGACCTTCCGTCACCGTCATCTGACGGTGACGTAGCGCTGGAGGCGGCAATCCACGAGCGACGCTCGGTACGGGAGTTTTCGAAGCAGTCGTTATCGCTGGACGATATCGCGCAACTTCTCTGGGCGGCGCAGGGTGTAACGTCGAGAGACGGAGGCCGTACGGCTCCGTCTGCGGGTGCGCTCTATCCGTTGGAACTGTACCTCGTCGCCGGAAACGTCGATTCGCTGCCGGCCGGCGTGTATCACTACCGGTCCGAGGGACATCGACTTCGGCACATGGCGGACGGGGACTTACGCAATGCGCTGGCGGCAGCCGCGCTCGATCAGTCCTGGGTTCGTCGCGCCCCGGTCGTTTTGCTCTTTGCCGGTGTCTACGAACGCAGCGCCAGGAAGTACGGTCAGCGAGCGCGCCGCTACACGCACATCGAAGTCGGCCATGCCGCGCAAAACGTTTACCTGCAGGCGGTAGCACGAAACCTCGGTACCGTCATTGTCGGCGCATTCCAGGATGCGGAAGTTCAAGAGGTTCTGGGTCTGCCCGAGGATCACGTGCCGCTCGCGCTGATGCCGGTCGGACACCTGCGTTAGTACCGCAGTGCTTCCAGTTGTTTTTTTCCGTTTGGCTATTCGGCTCTTTGACTGTATTTTCGCCCGTATGATCAGGATAACGCCGAGTATTCTCGCCTCCCCGTTATTGCTGCTTCTTGCCATGTCAGACTGCGACGCCGGTGCTGCGACAGCAGGGGAACGCCC